>JAZUIT010000028.1:0-2736 GCA_045642385.1 Acutalibacteraceae bacterium | reverse complement strand
CGTTGACTGCATAGGCGTCCTTTTCGGTTGCGCCATCGAAGGTGTGCGCCTGAACAACGGAATTACAATATGCGAATACGGAGCCGCTGAAGGTGATTTCGCCGTTTACCGTTACCTCGATGTTATCTGCAAGCTCGGTTGAAAAAAACTTCCTCTTGTATTATTTTTCTTCTTAATTTCCGACTACCCATTTCAAATTTAATTTTTTCAATGTTATATCTGCGGCTGAACAAACCAATACTGTGATAATATAAACAACTATTACCAAAACCGCTTTATTTTCAATAGGAAGAATATTTATCTTCCATAAAAATGACATTACAGGGTAGTTAAAAATCAAAAACGCAAGTGAATTTCGTCCAAAGTATGACAGAAACTTTGCAACCAAGTAACTCTTTTCGGAAATCAGTCCTGACAGATTCCAGTATGCAACAGTACCAAGCAAACCGTTGAGCATAAACAGCAATCCGAAATGATACCTTGAAGACCTCATATCAACACTGCCCTGCATAAAAGCAAGAGCAGCAGCAACAATAAGCATCAATAAAGTTTCAACTGATTTATTTCCTGTAATATGAAACTTCGCGCCGAATTTTTTTATAAGATACCCGAGGTACATAAAACCAATCCCGGTAAGGACAGGTTCAATAGAAAATGGCAGCATAGGCATCTTTGTGTTTTCATAAATCAAACCTATTGCAACAATCGTGATTATTAGAACTGCTTGAAGATTCTTTTTTGTCTTCAGCATAATCATATTGAAAAGATTATCTGACAAAAACATACATGGTAAGAACCATAATGGCGGTGCAAGAGGCATGCTTTTCATTTCAGTTGGAAAAATAATCAGTGCCTTTACATTCGTACAGAGTGTCTGCAAATCAAAAGAATGATATACAAAATTGATTGCAAGGTAAATGAAACCCCATAGGTAATACGGAACCATAAGCTGAAAAAATCGTCGTTTTGCTTTCTGTACGATTGAATATTTTTCGCTCCACAAAAAACCCGCAACAATAAAAAACAAAGGCATATGGAACGACTGAATATATGTATGTGTCATTTCATTTGACCATACATGGTCAAAAACCATCAGTAGAATTCCTATACCTTTTAGAACATCAAGTGATGTATCTCTGTTTGAAGTTTTTAACAATGAAACATTACCAACCTTATATCTGTATTTTATGTTTTAATTGTTTCCGACGAGGATTTTTTCATCTTTTGATATATAGATTTCAACAATTGTAATCGACTTATTTTAAGTTGTTTCGCATCTGCCTATACTGAAAAAGTATTGGTATGCTTCAATGCTGACGGATATGAGTGCGGCGATAAGTATAATAGTAAGAAGAAGTATATCTTTCTTTTTTCTCTTTTGATTTTACACAGTACTCCGGCCAATTTCCACAAAATCAGGCAAAAATAATCAATCTTGGCGATAATAAGCATTTTTGCCGTGCTTTCTAAAATAGTGTTTTTCCAAAATATAATTCGGCATATGACAATCGGGATTTAGAATCAATGATTTTAAAGCCATTTCAGCTACCTGTTCCAAAACAACTGCGTTATATACAGATTGATTCGCACTTGTACCCCAAGTAAATGTCCCGTGATTCTTAACTAAAATACCAGGAATGTCTAACGGATCGTATTTACCGTTAAAAATGGTTTCAATAATAACTTTTCCTGTGTTTTTTTCGTAATCGCTTTCCACTTCATCTTTCAAAAGCGATCGTGTGCAAGGAATATTTCCATAAAATGAATCTGCATGTGTTGTTCCGATAGCAGGAATTGATAATCCTGCCTGAGCAAAAGCAACAGCATTTATTGAATGAGTGTGAGTAATCCCATTTATTTGTGGGAAATTACGATATAATTCTATATGTGAGAAGGTTTCCATTTTCCATCAACGGCTAAACAGGATTCTATATCAACAACAACCATATCCTCGTAGGTCATACTTGAATAATCAACACCGGATGGCTTAATTACCATATATTTTCTGTCTTCAGAAATCCAGCTTACATTGCTCCAAGTATAAATTACAATGCCTTTTCTGCCAGTTCAAGGTTTGCATCACATACTTCTCTTTTTAATTTTTCCAGCATAGTACTACCTCTTTAAAAACTCAATCGTTTCTTCTAAACCATCAAGTAAAGTATTTTTTACTCTCCAACCCGGCAAAAGCAGTTTACTGTCGTCCAAGATACAATTCTTTGACCTGGAAAAACCTTTAACCCTGTGAGAATCTTTACAATAAAAATGGATGCCCGAAGGCACCCAGGTGGCTTCTTTTATTCAGCTATAATTGAGAATATGTTGAGTATTGTTTCGCACAAGTCGCAAACAAACAACGCTATCTCGACAACTGTCAAGAAGTTAGGGCTTACCACCATGCTGCCAATCGCATAGCCTAGGACAAATGCCTACAGCGTCATCTTGGCGGCGGTAAACACCAAATCATATTTTTTAATATGTTTCATATCTGTCTACCTCCCATTTTTATTTTGGGTTTCCCCAATAAAAAAATTATATCACAAAATAAATAAAAAAACAATTATGCAATTGCAAATATTCCATATATTTTTTCTGCCAACTGTATGAAACAAACAGAAAAAGCCGATGATGTCCGCAAATAAAACAAAATATGGAAAAATAAAGGGTAGATAATATCTATGCTGATTTATTACATCACCGGGCAGCTTCTTGCCGTTTTTGTAAACTCTGCACAAA
>JAZUIT010000027.1:0-5426 GCA_045642385.1 Acutalibacteraceae bacterium | reverse complement strand
AAGTCTGTCATAAAGCTTAACCTGAACCTTAATATTATCTGCGGCACTAACCCAATGCAATGTACCCTTAACCTTTCTGCCGTCGGGTGAGTTGCCACCCTTGCTGTCGGGGTCATAAGTGCAGTGAACGCAGGTAATATTACCGTCATCATCCGCTTCATACCCCGTACATGTTGCAAAATACGCACCTTTCAGTCGAACCTCATTGCCGGGATAAAGTCTGAAATATTTTTTAACAGGTTCAGCCATAAAATCTTCCTGTTCAACATAAATTTCCTTGCCGAATGTAACCTTTCTTGTGCCTAATTCCGGCTTGTCGGGATTTATTTCAACTTCAATTTCTTCTGTCTGATTGTCGGGATAGTTGTCGATAACAACCTTTAATGGGTGCAAAACTGCCATGGCTCTGGGAGCGTTTGCATTGAGGTTGTCACGGACACAGGATTCAAGCAAACCAAAATCAACAACGCTATACGCCTTTGATACGCCGATTTTTTCACAGAAATCTCTGACGGCTTCTGCCGGATAACCTCTGCGGCGCATACCGGAAAGAGTTGCCATTCGGGGGTCATCCCAACCGGAAACTATGCCGTCATCAACAAGCTTTAAGCACTTACGCTTACTTGTAAGGCAATAGTTGAGATTAAGTCTTGCAAACTCAATCTGACGGGGCGGAGTGGGTAATCCTAATTCCTTTAAGAACCAGTCATACAAGGGACGGTTATTTTCAAATTCTAATGTGCAGAGAGAATGTGTAACGCCCTCTTTTGCATCGGACAGAGGATGTGCGAAGTCATACATAGGATATACGCACCACTTGTCACCGGTCTGGTGATGTGATGTATGAACAATTCTGTAAATTACCGGGTCTCTCATTGTGATGTTAGGGGATGCCATATCAATTTTTGCACGCAAAACCCTTGCGCCGTTGGGAAATTCGCCCTCTGTCATACGGCGGAACAAATCGAGATTTTCTTCCACACTTCTGTTTCTGTAAGGACTTTCAATACCGGGTTCTGTAAGTGTACCACGGTATTCACGCATTTGCTCAGTTGTCAGGTCGCAGACAAAAGCCTTACCCATTTCAATAAGCTTTACGGCACATTCATAAATAAAATCAAAATAGGTTGAAGCATAAAGACATTCGTTCCATTGGAAGCCAAGCCACTGAATATCCTCTTTTATTGCATCAACATATTCCACATCTTCCTTTGTGGGGTTGGTGTCGTCAAGTCTTAAATTGCACACACCGCCGTATTTTTTAGCGGTAAGAAAGTCAACGCATATAGCCTTAGCATGACCTATATGGAGGTAACCGTTAGGCTCAGGCGGAAAACGGGTTTGAACACGGTTATAAACACCGTTTTTCAAATCTTCATCAATGAAATCGTGAATAAAATTTGACATCTTTATTTCTTCGTCCATTAGTTTTCCCTCCATTTATTTAAGGCATTTTCAAGTCTTGCAGTAACCTTTTCTTTGCCCAAAAGCTTGATTATTTCGTAAAGGTCGGGGGTGTTGGTTCTGTCGGTTAAAGCAATTCTGATAACGGTTGAAACATCACCCACATGACCCTTGAAGCCATCCGGATTGGCTTTGTATTCCTTAACATTGGGAGTAAACCCTAACGGTTCGCAAAGCTCTTTGATTTTTGTAAACCATGTATCTTTGTCGTCGTTCACATCAACAATCTTTTCGTAGGCTTCAATTATATCAGCGGCATCGGCAGAGTTTATGTTTTCGGGAAGATTTAACTGCGGATTAAACAGTTCATCAAAGAAATATTCAACATAAGCCTTGACCTCGTTGAATTTTGCAATATCTTTCCTGGGTTTTTTTGTCCCTCTGTCAATGCTGAAAATGTTTTTTGTATATTCAAAGTCTTTATTAAGAAGCTCATAGAGTTCATTGTCAAATTCTTTTGCCCAGTCAATTGCTCTGTTTGCAACATCCTCGGCGGTCATAACCGAAATAATATTTTTGCTGACATCCGTCAGTTTATTCATATCAAAAAGTGCGCCGCTGGGACTCATTTTTTTGAGGTTAAAGGGGAACTCGCTTATGTCGGCATCCCTGTTGCACCTGCGCCAATCCTCAAAATTCGAGTTTGCGATTGTCAACAAGTATTCCGTAACGCTTTCTTTCGGATATCCCTCGCTGACATAATAAGATACAGCCGCTTCCGGGTCTTTTCTCTTACTGAGCTTTCTTTTGCCGCCGTTTTCTTCTTTCATAATCGGAGCGATGTGGGCATATTTGGGAACCTTAAATCCGCAAGCCTTGAACAGTTGAATGTGAAGCGGAACGGAGGAAATCCACTCGTCACCACGCACAACATGGGTGGTTTTCATCAGATGGTCATCCACCGCATGGGCAAAGTGATATGTGGGAATACCGTCAGTTTTAAGCAAGACAACATCCAGGGTATTTTCCGGCATTTCTATTTTGCCCTTAATTACATCTTCAAATGTAATTCTTTTGCTTTCATCACCGGGTGAACGCAATCTTAATACATAGGGTACACCCTGAGAAATCTTATTTTCAATTTCTTCCAATGTAAGGTCACGGCATTTTGCCCATTTTCCGTAATATCCCTTTGTCACGCCCTCGGCTTCCTGAGTTTCACGAAGCGTATTAAGGTCATCTTCCGTGCAGAAGCAGGGGTAAGCCAAACCGTCCTCAACAAGTTTTTTAGCAAAGCAGTGATAAATTTCTTCACGCTTACTTTGGGTATATGGTGCGTAAACACCGCTTTCGCTATCCTCACCCATAACACCCTCATCCTGTGTTACGCCGAAAGCTTCAAGTCCGGTTGTTATGGCGCTTATACCGTTTTCAATTTCTCGC
Source organism: Acutalibacteraceae bacterium (assembly GCA_045642385.1). GTDB lineage: Bacteria > Bacillota > Clostridia > Oscillospirales > Acutalibacteraceae > RGIG2945. The sequence goes on along the minus strand of JAZUIT010000027.1, from coordinate 2,579 downwards.
TTTTTATCTGTATCCTCAATTCTTAAATAAAACACGCCACCCGTCTGCTGAGCGGTAAGCTTTGCAACAAATGCTGCAAAAAGACCGCCGATATGCAAAAAACCTGTGGGACTGGGAGCAAATCTCGTAACCCTTGCGCTGTCTTTTAAATCTCTCGGAGGATATTTTTCTTCGAGTTCATCAACTGAAAATTTCGTATCGGGGAACAGAAGCTCCGCAAGTTTTTTATTATCCAAATATATCAATCCTTCCCGAATATATCAACCTATATTATGACAGAAAACAGTTGATATATCAAGTACTTTTCTGTATTTTCTTAATTTAATTATAAAAATTACAGCTCACAAAAAACCTCGGAAATATTTTTCCTGATAATCAGCTCGGCAATGTTATCGTAGGGTGTTTCGGAGTAATTTATAATTACAAAGTGTTTCCCTCTGAAATAATTCACAAGCGAAGCGGCAGGATTTACCGTAAGTGATGTACCGGCAACGATGAGTGTATCCGCACTTTGAATTTCATTAATTGCATCATTTACAGAACCCATATCAAGACTTTCACCATATAGAGTGATATCCGGACGGACAACACCGCCGCAGTTATTACAGCAGGGAATTTTACCTTTATAATTTTTTATATAAGTATCGATAAATTTTTTATTGCAATTTTCGCAATAGCACCTTGCCGCCGAACCGTGAAGCTCTATAACATTATTGCTTCCGGCTTTTTGATGCAGACCGTCAATGTTTTGCGTAACAACAGTTTTAACCTTTTCGTCTTTTTCAAGCTTTGCCAGAGCCAAATGTGCCGCATTGGGTTTTATATCGGCAAACATCATATTGTTTCTGTAATAATCAAAAAATACTTCGGGTTCATTCACAAGACAGTCACGGCTTAAATAGTATTCGGGGTTTGCACTCAAACTTTTTGAATAAATGCCGTCAGGACCTCTGAAATCGGGAATGCCGCTGTCCGTTGAAAAACCTGCACCTGTCATAACCACAATGTAATTTGAATTTTCAATTATTTTTTTCATAATTGTCCCCTAAAATGTGGCTGTAAAAAACAAGGAGGTTTTTTACAGCCACTGAAATAATTATTTAGTTAAAGTTTTATAACAAATATGTCTTAAAAGCTTTTCTAACAAAGGTAAATCTTTTGATTTTTCAGGTGCTTCACACAAGCCTAAATCTGCAAGAGCTACGCCCAAGTTGTACTGTAAATCCTGTGCTTCCTTTGCCGCATTTTTATAATTCAAATTTGTCTTTTTATATAATGCACAAATTTCGTCAAAGGCTTTTTGAAGTTTTGCAATTTTTTCAGCATCATATTTATCTGCATTTTTCAATACATCTTCTGCAAGATAAACATATTTATCTGTTGCGTCAATCAAATCACGGCAACCGTTGAACTGAGGATAATTTTCCGGGTCGGAATTGATATCGTCAATAACGCCTAAAAGTGTCAGCCATGTCATATTAACGGTGGTATCATCTCCGCCTGCCCAGTGAACCTGATTGTGATAGAACCATGTTGTATCTCTGAAATACCATGTAGAGGCATCAACAGTTTTATCGGGGGATACATATTTTGTTGTTTCAAGACTGTTAATATATTCATCGGAAAGAGTGCTGTTTCTTGAACAATAGGTCACTCCCGGTGCTGATGATGAAAGAGGAACAAGACAGTCGGAATTTGTTTCGGCATTTGAATTGATAAGACAGAATAAAGATGAGAATGAAACCTCGGAGCAGGTTCCGTAGCCTACAAAGCAATAATTTTCAATGCCGTACTGTTCCTTTGCTTTAATTAAATTTGGGACAACATTTTTCTGTGCATCATAGAATTTGTCGGTTTTTTCTCTGAGCTCTTTACATTCTTCGGACATAAGCAGCTTCGAACGCAATTCCTCATATCTCTTGCTTTGAACCATTGTCCATGCCTGGGACGAATACTGGAAAGCATTGGCGATTGCATCATACATTTTTACACCTATTGCCTGACGAACCTTTTCGGGAAGAATTTGTGCAACAAAATTGAGGATATATCCTAAACTTCTGTTACCTATAAGTCCGTAAGTAAGTGTGGGGATAAAATCACAGTTGTAGAAATCCATATCCTTTACAAAATCTCTTGCAAGCAATTCCGTAATAACTTCGTTTCCGTCAAACATAGGAACAATGTTGGAAATTTTGTTGATTTTATTGAAGATACTTCCGTTATTGTCCAAATTAAGATATGCGGTAAGAATTGTAGTACCCATACTCATTGTAAGCAGGTTGACTTTTTCGGCACCTGTCTGCTCTAATACCATATCGACATAATCGACAAGCTTTTCTGCCTGGTCATTAACCTCGCCAAAGGGACAGTAGGTGTACATATAAATCATATCTTCGCCCACTAATCTTGCAAAATCCTTAATAGGTACATTTCTCATATAATACTGTTTAGTTTCTTCATCCATACCGGAAAGGGGATAGTCGTAGGTTTCCAATTCAAGGTCGTGAATCAATTTGCCGCTTTTATCGCAGAGAGAATACTGCGTATAATATGTAAGCAAATCATAAACACAATCCGAC
>JAZUIT010000026.1:0-3296 GCA_045642385.1 Acutalibacteraceae bacterium | reverse complement strand
GCTTCAACGATTTTTGCTTCCGTTGCAATTGAAGCGTGGTCAGTTCCGGGAAGCCACAGAGCATTATAACCCTGCATTCTTCTAAAACGGATAATAATATCCTGCAAGGTGTTGTCAAGGGCGTGTCCCATGTGGAGCTGTCCCGTAATGTTCGGAGGAGGAATAACTATTGTATAGGGCTTTTTCTTTGAGTCAACCTCAGCATGAAAATAGCCGTTATCCGTCCAAAATTTATAAAGTCTGCTTTCGACCTCTTTGGGTTCGTAAAGCTTTGCTAATTCTTTCGGCATAATTCTGCCTCCCTTTTCAGTAAAAACACCGAACCCGAATAAACAGGCTCGGTGCTGTGAATTTTAAATTAATTATTTCATCATGCTTGCGATTTCAGCAGCGAAGTTTTCTTCCTTTTTCTGGATACCTTCGCCCTTTGCAAAACGGATGAATTCTACTGCCTTAATATCTGCACCGAGGTCTTTTGCAACCTTTGCAATATAGCCCTTAACATCGCCCTCGAATACATCGCTGCGAACAAACGGCTGTTCAAGAAGACAGATTTCCTTAATCTGCTTAGCTACACGACCCTCGATAGCCTTACCGAAAATCTGATCGGCGGCATATTCTTCTTTACCGGCAACCGCAACCTCAGCAAGTGTTGCAACAGCTTCATTTGAAAGGAAATTGAAGAGGAATTTATTCTTCTTCTGTTCTTCGTAAGCGGCAACATCCTCAGCACTCCAACGGTTGTCTTCAAGAACCTTTGCAATAACCTTATTAAGGATAGGCTTGGGAAGTGAATCGGGTTTATTGAGAGCACTTTCAACTGTGATGGACTTCATCTTTGCAAGTTCATCTGCTGAAATGTCATCTTTACTTAAATATTCGGGGCTCATTGCGGCAATCTGCATAGCAATGTTTTTGCCCATTTCCGTAAACTCAGGCTTCTGAGCTGTAGCATCATCTGTGTCAAACTTAACCATAACGCCAACTGTACCGCCGGCATGGATATAAGTCACAACATTACCCTCAAGTAGAGCAAATCTACGAACCTTCATATTCTCACGAAGTGCAAGAAAAACTTCCTGTACAGCTTCTTCAACTGTGTTATCACCGTCAACAACCTTTGTTTTAAGAAGTGCGTCTAAATCAGCAGGCTTGGAAGCAACAACAGTCTTAACAACTGTATCAGCAAGCTTTACAAAAGGTTCACCCTTTGCAACGAAGTCTGTTTCGCAAATAATTTCTACCAAAGCACCGCTTTTTCCGTCTGTATATGCGGCAACGGTACCCTCTGCGGCAACACGACCGGCTTTCTTAGCCTGGGAAGCAAGACCCTTTTCACGAAGTATTTCAACAGCCTTACCCATATCGCCGTCAGTTTCAACTAACGCTTTTTTACATTCCATCATACCAACGCCGGTCTTCTCACGAAGAGCCTGAACGTCCTTAGCAGTAAATGCCATAATAAACTACCTCCTAAATTATTCCTCAGTTACTTCTTCAGCTTCTTCGGTTTCTTCGGTTTCCTCAGTAACATCTCCGCCCTGTCTGCCTTCGATAACAGCATCAGCCATTGCACCTGCAATAAGCTTAACCGCACGGATAGCATCATCGTTACCGGGGATTACATAATCTATTTCATCGGGGTCGCAGTTTGTATCAACGATAGCAACTATCGGGATACCTAATTTCTTAGCTTCTGCAACTGCAATTCTTTCTTTTCTGGGGTCAACAATGAACATAGCAGCAGGCTGCTTCTTCATTTCTGTGATACCGCCCATAAACTTTTCAAGCTTTTCGATTTCAAGCTTTAATTTAATAACTTCCTTCTTGGGAAGCATATCAAATGTTCCGTCAGCTTCCATAGCTTTAAGCTGAGCAAGTCTTTTAATTCTCTTCTGGATTGTGTTGAAGTTTGTAAGCATACCGCCTAACCAACGGGCGTTAACATATGGCATATCGCAACGCTTTGCTTCCTCTGCAACTGAATCCTGAGCCTGTTTCTTTGTACCTACGAAAAGGACTTCCTGTCCTTGTTCTGCGATACTTCTGATGAACATATAAGCATCCTCGAGCTTCTTAACTGTTTTTTGAAGGTCGATAATGTAGATGCCGTTACGCTCTGTGAAGATGTACTCTGCCATTTTGGGGTTCCATCTTCTGGTCTGGTGTCCGAAGTGAACACCTGCTTCTAAAAGCTGTTTCATTGATACTACTGACATAATTTTTTCCTCCTTTGTTTACACCTCCGCAAGGCTAAAAATCGGCAACATATAAAATGCAACTGCCGAAAAAGCACCCTGCGTGCGTATTACCGAAAAATTATAGCACATATTAATTTATTTTTCAAGTGCTTTTTTGAGATTTTTCAGACTTTTTTGCAGAAAATCTAACTAAAAAACGGAGCTGTAAAAACGAAATGTCTTTTACAGCCCCATTTAATTACTTTCTGTTTACCAGAACTTCTTCTTCATATTTTTTAACTTCGTCAAACCAGGCTTCATTTGAGGGAACACCCTGAGTTTCACAATAATAATCCCATATATCGCTGAAAGGATAGGTTTTAATTTCCTCCTGAGCCATTAACAGCTCGGTAAATTCGCCGTTATCCTGCAAAGCCTTTAACTTAGCATTAGGAACAAGCAGAGCATAAAGCAAAGCTTTCTGCATATTTCTTGCACCTACAACCCATGCGGCAATTCTGTTAATGCTTGCATCGAAGAAATCAAGACCGATAAGCACCTTATCAATAGCATCGTTTCTTACAATTTCCTTGGCAATTTCTTTTAATTCGTCCTCAAAGGTTACAACATGGTCGGAGTCCCAGCGAACGCCCCTTGTAACATGGAGGGGAATTTTATCAAAGAAAGCAAGAAGTGAGGGAATCTTATCACTTACAACCTCGGTGGGATGATAGTGACCGTTATCAAGAAGATTATACACGCCCTCATGCTGTGAAGCATAAGCCATATAAAACTCATTACTGCCGACTGTATACGCTTCAACACCGATACCGAAAACCTTACTCTCAACACAGTCAATAACACCGTCGAGCTTTTCGGCAAAGATTTTATCAAGGCTGTCCTTTAAGCGAAGACGGGGACCCAATCTGTCGGCCGGTACATCCTTGTAGCCGTCGGGAATCCACACATTACAAAGGCATTTACCGTCCAACTCCTTGGCGAAATATGCGGCAATTCTTCTGCAACCTATACCGTGGTCAATCCAGAATTTTCTTATTTCCTCATAGGGATTTGAAAGAGTAAGTCCGGAAGCGGAGTTTTCGTGGCTGAAATATG
>JAZUIT010000025.1:0-1968 GCA_045642385.1 Acutalibacteraceae bacterium | reverse complement strand
CATAAAATATGATTCTTAAAGCAAATCCTGTTAATATTATTCCGTTTGGGATAATATAGCTCTTTAAATCAAAGTATGCAGACACCCAAAGAACGGTAATTAAGGCTAACCTTTTTATTAAATACAAATATGTAATTTCACAATAAAGGTAATTCAGCAAAATCGAAACTACAATGTTAAATATTAACATCAAAACAGCAAGCACCAAGCCGAACGCCATTGACGGATGTTTGTTTTCGTCATTGATTTTTTCGTTTTTTTTGCGTGACGACATAATTATAAGTGCAATTGCAATTCCGATTACGGTTGAAATTACAGCTATAACAATACCGGTTAAGTATCTCAAGCTAAAACATTCCTTTCAATTGTGTTTATTATTATTGTTTGCTTGCCGGCGTTGCAACCCAATAGAGAGGTCCTTCTTCTATTACATAATCATGGTCCTTTAAATACTGAACCTGCTTAGCAAAATCACCTGTTGCCTTTTCGGGATCTTCAGTTAAGTAAAATGTATTTCTTTTATTTATCTGAGTCTGCATAAACTCTTTCTGAATCATCCATGTACCGTTCGCCCCGAGGTCTTCTTGCATTTCAGGAGTATTCTGAACAAGTAAATATGTTCCTGCGTTGCTTTCACCTTCAATACGTGCATCTTTTCCGATAAATACACGGTTGGAATTAGGATTATGAGTATACTTTTTAGCATAATCTTTGGCTGTTTCTTTCTTTCGTGTTGTTGTTTCAGCTTTAGTGGTTGTTTCCTGCTGAGTAGTTGATTCCTCAGGTTCAGTAGTAGTTTCTGGCTTGGTTGACGATTCTTCAGAATTATTCTCAACCGGCTTAAACGATTTTTCCGCAGTCATTTCACCAACCGCCCACGCCTGTGTTTTTCCGCATGCAGTCATATGAAATGTGTAATCTATTCCGAGCAATCTGATTACGGATACATCATAATCGCAGACAATTTTTATGATTAAATCATTATCCGTTCCTTGCGGAGTTATCTCAGTCTTTGAGAAATCAAGACCCGCCATATAACTTGTGCCCGAGGGAACTACTCTGCAATATTTTAAAAATCTTTCTACACTGGTATTTAAATCGCTTGTTTCGGTAGATGCTCTGAGGTTTTTCTTTACCATACTCTTAACAAGCATCTGACCTCCGCTGCTCTTAAAAAACTCATACAAATCTTCGCCTGTTGCGTAAGCAGCAGAAAGAATAAACTGTTTCGGGTCATCGGTGACGGTATTAACTCCTGATTTTATATCTTCATAAGCACTCTTGCCACTGTTCTTCACGGAATCAAGTGAAGCGTTTCCTTTTTCGATATTTCCGATTTCATCGTAAAGTGTTTCTATACCGTTAGCAACCTTGTCAACCCCGCCGTCTGCAAGATTTCCTTTTTCTTCCGCAAGACCTGCCATTTTATCCAATCCGGTGAGAGAATACAGGTAGAAATACTGCGAAATTTCTTTTGCGGCACAATTAACAGCTATGTTAATCTTGGCTTGGGCGAGGCTCATCAAGATAATAGTCAACAGAATATAAATCATAAAAATGAACGATGTCAACGCTATTGTTGCTTCAACAACTATCGCTCCTTTTTCTTTCTTGCTCACCGTTATCCCCTCCGAAAAGTGAAAAATTATTTATTGGACAACATAATCAAACTCATTCTCGACAGCATACGATTCTGCATACGAACCTTTTTCCACATAAAGAACAACACCTCTTGAATTGGAAAATGTTCTGCTGATTGAAGTAACCGAGCTCGGAATATAAGCCTTTTTCAATGCTGTAATATTGCAAAATGCATTTCCCAGTGTTGTTGTACACTTGGGTATTTCAACTTCTTCTATACTTGTAAATGAAAAACATGAGTCGGAAATAGTCGTAAGCTTCTGGCACTTTTCAAAATTTACTTTTTTGTGCGAGGAACATCCTCCAAAGGCATTTAAACCTATTGTA
>JAZUIT010000024.1:0-3981 GCA_045642385.1 Acutalibacteraceae bacterium | reverse complement strand
ATCTTTTATCCTGATAATTTAGTTTTAGGTGAGTTTTTAAAAATTTATTTGTAAAACAATAATAAAAAGAACAACAATAAAAAGCGGTTCTGTGTGTTCAGTGCAGAACCGTTTTTGTGTCAATATTTCCGTATTAGAATAATGTATAATGTGAGTATTCCGAAACGGAGGTTTTTTTATGAAACAGGAGATTTTGATTTCCATTTTAGCCCTTGCGGGTACATTGGTTGGTACATTCGGCGGTATTATTACTTCCGCAAAGCTTTCCAATTACAGAATAGAACAGCTTGAAAAGAAGGTTGAAGCCTTAGGTGGTTTGTCCGAAAGAATAACATCTGTGGAAAACTGTGCAAAGAATGCACAGAAAAGAATCGACAAATTATTGGAGGGCAGGGAATATGAAAAATAAAAAATTCAAGCTGTCCGATGTAACACTTTCAACCTGGATAAGAACAGGCTTTATGCTTTTGGCAATGGTAAATTTCGGTTTACAGCTTGCCGGAAAGCATATTTTACCCATAAATAACAAAGATGTTGAACAATGGGTTTCCTTTGTTTTTGCCGCCGTAACAAGTATTGCAGCCTGGTGGAAAAACAATTCCTTCACTGAACCGGCACAAAAGGCAGATGAGATTATAAAACAAAAATAAAAACGGAGCTGTAAAACCACATTTTACAGCTCCGAAAATTTATTTAATTTCAAAACCGCCAAACAGCGAAAAGCCTTTGCCGTATGCATTTTCGGCAGTAACCGTTACATTGTATTTTCCCGGGTTATAATGTCCCAAATCCACCGTGTAGCTTGTGGGTGAGGGGATAAAGTAATATTCCGAAAGCCTTTTTATATTGTTGATTTCTTTTCCGTTTTCATCCGTAACGGAAATTCTGTAAATAAATACGACCTCGTCCTCAGAAATATACGCACTCGGGAATTTTATATTTACCGTGTTGTCATTGCCTATATTTACGCTGATTTTTGCACTCTTTGAATATACGGGTGCGGTTGATTTTAATTTCATATTTTCATTACCGTAGGCAAATGAATTTTTGTCAGCCGGTTTTTCGATATAAAAATCTCTGCCGATAAAAGTATGGGAAATTAAATCATAACCTCTGAGTCTTGTACTGCCGTTTGCGTCCGCTTCCACAACCCACATCTGAGCGGCGTTTTCTGCATTTTCGGGTGTAACATCATCACCGTCAATGTCGGAACAGAAGTAACTCAATGTGCCTGTTCCCACTGCCGTAAATGAACCCTGCCAAACGGAACGGGGGTCATTTATGGGATAATGTGAATGACCGGAAAAGTCAATTACCTGCGGATACTGTGCCAATAAAAATGTACTGTCCGGATTGCCCCAATGCATACTGCCGAAAATCGTTTTCTTGACATTTGTATGATGTGTAACAAAAATCGGGTAATTCGGGTTATCCTCCGAAGCAATTTTCAGCTGCTTTGCGAGCCAGGCTTCACGGTTTAAAAATGTCCTGTCACCGGCGCTGGGAGAAATACCGATAAAATGGAAACCGTTGATAACATAGTGGAAATTATCACTTTCGCCGAAAATCTTCCTGAATACAAACTGAGTACCGATAGTATAGGTTTTAAAATCGTGGTTGCCGATAACCGTCATAAGCTTTGTTTCGTCTTTCATGTTTTCGTCACAAATAGCTTTGTATTCAGCCATTGTGGCATAATCACCCTTATCGGTAAAATCACCGGCAATCATAATACCGTCAAGCTTGTTGTAACCGCTTTTATCGGACTCGGCAATTTCATAGCTTGATTTTATCATATCGACAAAACGGTTAAATTCAATCTCACGGTTTTCGGTGCCGACAGGTTTTAAATGAACATCACTTGCAACCGTAAAACGGACAACGGGCTTAAAATTATCGGGAACTTCGGGTAAATCTGTAATAACAGAGGGGATAGAAAAAATATTTGTAAAAAATACTACAATTGCCGAGATGAGGGAAATAACGGTTTTGATTATTTTAATAAGACCAACCATATTTTATTCCTCGTTTACTTCTTTGTTTTCGGGTTTGAAAATATATTTAAAAACAAGTGCCGCAAGTGCTGCACCTGCAAGGGGAGCAACTAAAAACACCCATACCTGCGAAAGTGCTTCTTTACCTGCAAAAATCGCAGGAGCAAGACTGCGGGCGGGATTTACGGAGGTTCCCGTAAGCGGAATACCAACCAAATGAACCAATGTGAGTGTCAGACCGATTATAACACCTGAAACACTTTCAAATTTTTTGCTTGATGTTACTCCTAAAATTACCATAACAAAAACAAATGTGAGGACTACCTCAATAACAATTGCGCCGAACATATTGATTCCCAACTGAGAATTTGCGCCGAAACCGTTCTGACCGAGATTTTTTGAAAAGTAAAGCGAATCGGTGTTATGTGTAATAAACAGCAGTAAAACCGAACCGGCAATTGCACCTAATGTTTGAGCAATAACATCGGAAATAAAATCAATAACACTTAGCTTTTTATTAATCAGCAAAGCAAGTGAAACGGCAGGATTTAGGTGGCATCCGGAAATGTGACCGATAGCATAAGAACTTGCCATAACGGAAAGACCGAAAGCCAAAGCAATAGCCAGTGTGCCTAAAAATCCGGTTGCTGCTCCTCCGGTTATGCCACCGCAGATTACCGCAGTACCGCATCCGAAAAATACCAAAACAAAGGTACCGAAAAGCTCAGAAAAATATTTTCTCATGTCCATAATCTTACCTCTCAATTCAATTAAAATATTTATAATTAATTATTAAACATTTGTTAAAAAATGTCAATACTTTTTCAAAATTTTACACCTTGTTTTTAAACTAAAAAATATTTTATCTTGAAATATTTTCGGAAATATGGTAAAATGTGCTCATCCGCCCGTAGCACAGTCCGGATAGTGCAGCAGATTCCGATTCTGAAGGTCGGGGGTTCGAATCCCTTCGGGCGGGCCAGAAAAAAGCACCCATTGGGTGCTTTTTTCAATGAAGTCGCCACTGCGGAGCTAATGAAGGAATGAAGACGCTTTGCTAATGAAGAAATTAAATTTGATAATGGGAAATGTGGGCGACTTTGCTTCATTAGTGAGCGAAGCGAACGACTTCATGTTTGCAAAGCAAACGCTTCATTTAAATTGTGTTATTCCATAGTATAAAAAAGAAATCACGAAGACTTACAAGCGTAAATTTTCGTGATTGCTGGCACCCATAGTAGGAATCGAACCTACATCAAAGTCTTAGGAGGACCCCATTCTATCCATTGAACTATATGGGCTTATATTAAATTTTGTTATGTAAAACTGACATACTGCCGGCAACAAAAGGTAAGTCCTTGAAAAAGCAACAGGCATCGAAAGGTGATGTACCGAAAAGCCAGCGTAATTATTTTATCAGACAATTATTTAATTGTCAAGAGCTGATTAATAAATATCAGCGGCATATAAAATTATAAATTTTTGTTTATATGCTGTATTTTTTTTATGTAAAGACTTGTTTTATTACACAATATATAGTATAATATCCATAACTGAGGTTTTATAAATATTCTAAGAAGGTGTTTTTATTGAGTAAGAAGGAAGCTATTGTAGGAGTTATCGGTTTAAGTTTCAGAGGCACGGAGATGTTAAGTAACCTGATTGATGTTGGTAATGTAAAGGTTACAGCCGTTTGCGATAAGTATCAGGACAGGGTTGAAAAAGGTCAGGAAATAACCGAAAAAAAGTTAGGTGTAAAAGCCGACGGCTATCTTGATTATAAAGAGCTTATCAAGCGTGATGATATTACGGCGGTTATGATTTGCACCACATGGATTACTCATATTCAGATTGCTATCGACTGTATGAAAGCCGGTAAGGATGTTGCGGTTGAAGTCGGAGGTGCTTCATCAATTCAGGAGTGTTGGGATTTGGTAAAAACCTCTGAGGAAACCGGAAAATTCTGTATGCTGCTTGAAAACTGCTG
>JAZUIT010000023.1:0-11753 GCA_045642385.1 Acutalibacteraceae bacterium | reverse complement strand
GGAATTTCATCGGAATTAAGGCAAATCGCTTTAATAATAATTCTGATAAAAGCCGGACTTTCTCTGAACATTTCCGACTTAAAAAAAGTGGGCAGACCGGCAATATTAATGTCATTTTTACCGGCTTTATTTGAAATTGGCGCTTTCGTATTGTTTGCACCGAAGCTGTTGAATGTGAGCATTTTGGAAGCCGCAATTACGGGTACGGTTTTGGGTGCGGTATCGCCTGCCGTTGTTGTCCCGAAAATGGTAGAGCTTATGGAAAAAAATTACGGCACTGATAAACAAATACCTCAGCTCATACTTGCCGGTGCTTCTCTTGACGATGTATTTGTCATTGTGCTATTTTCAACCTTTGTAGGTATGGCTCAGGGAGCTTCTGCGAAAGTTATTGACTTTGTAAATATTCCGGTTTCGATTATCCTCGGAATTATTTCAGGAGCAATATTCGGATTTGTAATTGCTTTTATTTTTGAATATGCACACAAAAAAAATAATTCAATTCGTCAGAGCCTTAAAGTGATAATTATTTTAGGTGCTTCATTTTTGCTAATGTCAATTGAAGTGTGGTTAGAAAATATTATTTCCGTTTCCGGCTTGCTTGCTGTTATGAGTATGGCTTGTGTAATTCAGATTAGGACACGGGATACGGTTTCCGATGATTTGTCGGGAAAATTCGGCAGAATATGGCTGTTTGCTGAGGTGACGCTTTTTGTTTTAGTGGGTGCGGCAGTTGATATTCGCTATACCTTAAAAGCCGGATTTACGGCTGTAATTTTAATCATTATCGCACTTATTTTTCGTTCCGTGGGCGTGTATATCTCACTTATCGGTACAAAGCTTAATAAAAAAGAAAAATTATTCTGCATAATAGCCTATCTCCCCAAGGCTACGGTTCAGGCTGCTATCGGCTCCGTTCCGCTGTCGTTGGGACTTAACTGCGGTAACATTGTACTTTCGGTTGCTGTTCTTTCAATACTTATAACAGCTCCACTGGGTGCAATTCTGATGGATATAACATATAAAAAATTACTCAATAATAGCTGAACGGCAATAAAAAAATAATACTTGAAAATTTTACATTTTCAGGGTATAATTGTTATACATAGTATTGGATTATGAAAGGAAGCAAAATTATGAATAAAATTCTTGTAACAGGCGGAGCCGGATTTATCGGCGGAAATTTCGTGTATTACACCTTAAAGCATCATCCTGAAACAAAGGTTGTTTGCCTTGATGCCCTTACCTATGCCGGAAATCTTGAAACATTAAAGGGTGTTATGGATAACGAGAATTTCAAGTTTGTCAAGGGTGATATTACTGACAGAGAACTTGTTTACAAGCTTTTCGAGGAAGAAAATTTTGACGGCGTAGTAAATTTTGCTGCCGAGTCCCATGTGGACCGTTCAATTTATGAGCCGGAGATTTTTCTTAAAACAAATATTTTAGGCACTCAGGTTCTTTTAGATGCAGTCAATAAATATAATGTAAAAAGGTATCATCAGGTTTCCACGGATGAAGTATACGGTGATTTGCCTCTTGACAGACCTGACCTGTTTTTCACCGAGGACACACCTATTCATACATCTTCTCCCTATTCTGCAAGCAAAGCTTCCGCAGATTTACTGGTGCTTGCATATAACAGGACATACAAAACTCCCGTCACCGTTTCAAGATGTTCAAACAATTACGGACCTTATCATTTCCCGGAAAAATTAATTCCATTAATGATTGTTAACGCTTTACACGACAAGGCTTTACCGGTTTACGGGGAAGGTTTAAATGTTCGTGACTGGCTCTATGTTGAGGATCACTGCAAAGCCATTGATATGATATTAAGAAACGGCACAGTCGGTGAGGTTTATAACATAGGCGGTCACAATGAGCGTAAAAATATAGATGTTGTTAAAACAATTATCAAAGCTCTCGGTAAGGACGAAAGCCTTATAACATACATAAAGGACCGTCCCGGTCACGATATGCGTTATGCCATTGACCCCACAAAAATCAGGAATGAGCTTGGCTGGTATCCGGAAACAACCTTTGAAGTCGGTATTCAGAGAACCATTCAATGGTACCTTGACAACAAAGAATGGTGGGAAAATGTTATGGACGGTTCCTATAAAGAATATTATGATAAAATGTACAACTGATTGAGGTAATTCATCGTGAACATTTTGGTTACATTAAATTCTGCATACATTCATCCGCTGACGGTAATGTTAAAGTCCCTCATGCTGTCAAACCCGGATACATTTTTTGATATTTACATCGGTCATTCCTCCCTTACTGCCGAGGATTTTCAGAAAATTCGGGAAGTAATTGACAGCAATAGGGTAACTTTGCACCCCATTAAAATTACTGCCGGTATGCTCAAAGGCGCACCGATATTAAAACGCACCTCAAAGGAAACATATTACAGACTTTTAATGTGCGAATATTTACCGGAAGAATTAGACAGGATTTTATATATTGACCCCGACACCGTAATTATCAATTCTCTTGATGAGCTTTACAACCTGCCTCTTGACGGTTATGTTTTAGCGGGCTCTACCCACATGACAAAGCTTACCAACAAATTTAATCTTGTACGGTTGGGATTAAACCGAAAAAGTCAGTATATTAATGCCGGGGTTATTTTAGTAAATCTCAATCTTATGAGAAAATCCGTAACGGTGCAGGATATTTTTAACTTTATAACAGAAAATTCCAAGAGATTGCCTCTTGCCGACCAGGATGTAATAAATGTCCTTTTTGACAGGAAAATATTTTATTTTGATGCCAAAAAATTCAATCTTGATGAAAGAACCTGTCGGCATTTTTCAAAAATTGTAGATAAAAACTGGATTGACAAAAACGCCGTAATAATTCATTTTAACGGTTCAATGAAGCCATGGAAGCCCGATTACAAAGGCATTTTAAAGCCGTACTATGATTATTACGAAAATATCAATCCGCGAAAGGAAATGTATGAAAACAAATGATAAGGCTCTCCGATTTAAACGGATATCCGTCATCATTTTCTTGGTTTTGATTGTTTCCGGAGCATTAGCAGTATATTTCAGGTTCGGAAAACAGCTCACGGAAATTATCAAAGATAAGTCAAAATTTAAAGCCTGGCTTGAAAGCTTCGGGGTAAACGGTCAAATCACATTTGTGTGTGTAAGAGCTTTGCAGACAATCTTTAAATTCATTCCTGCCGAACCTCTTGAAATAGGTTCGGGATATTTATACGGAACCTGGGGCGGACTTTTTCTGTGTTCGCTGGGGACACTGATTGGCTCGCTCATAATTATTGTTTTTTCTAAGCTTTTCGGGGAAAAAATGGTAAATTTGTTTGTTCCTACCGAGAAAATCAAAAATCTCAAATTTTTAAAAGATAAAAAAAAGCTTTCTTTATCACTGTTTGTGCTTTATCTTATGCCCGGAACGCCGAAGGATTTATTGACATATTGTCTGTGCTTTATTGATATGAATCCGGCGATATTTCTGCTGATAACAACTGTTGCAAGGATACCGTCTATTATCACATCCACCTGGTGCGGAAACGAACTGGAAACAAAAAACTATATCGCCTCAATAGTGATTTTTGCCGTGACCGGTTTATTTACCGCTATCGGTGTGTTAATATATAAAAAGTATTTTGTAGATGACAAAAAAACGGAGGATACCTGATTTCAGGTGAAATGTATTGAACAAAAACAAAAATATTGAATTGTGGAAGCTTGTTCCGGTTGTTATTTTTTCAGCACTTTTGCTTCCGGAATATATTGCACCGGTTTTAACATTGATTTGTGCAATAATTACAATTAAATATAAAATTAAAAATCATTCACCGATAGACAGAAACGATATTTTTAAATCAAGTGCCGTTTTTATCGCCTGGATGGTTTTAGGTTTGTTTTACAGTAAATATATTGTTTCAGGAATAATCGGTGTAGGACTTTGGCTTCTTATGTTCGGTGGATTTATATTTGTCACCGAATTTATTGACAGCGAACATAAGCTTGATGCTGCAATTTATTACGGTGCATTAAGTAGCGGTATTTTGGGGATTATAGGTATCGGGCAAATGTTTTTATTCCATATTTCCCCGAAATTATGCAGGCTTTTTAATCCCTTTTGGCACTCCCTTGACTGTTTAGTTGCAAAATTTGCCGTGTTTATTTTACCGGAGTCCATAGAAAAAATGTTGCCGCGAACAAGCTTCATTTCCATAATTGACAGAGCAAGCGGCACACTCTCCAACCCTCTTTTTTTTGCAACACTTCTCGTATCACTTCTCCCCTTTTCAGCATACATTTTTCTTTTTTCTCAGGAAAGAAAAAAACGCATTATCGGTTTTATTTGTCTGATTTGCGTAATCGGCGGTGTTGCCGCTTCATATTCAAGAGGTCCGTATCTATACTGTGCTTCTGTTTTTATCATACTTTTACTTTACGGAAAAAAACATACCGCAAAATTAATCGGTATCGGTGCAGGATTTGTATGTGCAATTCTGATTTTTGCCAACGGTACAATTAAAAGGTTGATAACACTGACAACAACAGGTGATATATCCGTTAATACCCGTTTGAAAATATGGCAGGCTGTTTCACAGCTTATGAAGAATAAGCCGATTTTCGGTTATGGCACCGGGGTCAACAATATCAGAGAACAATTACATAATATTTACCATATTAATCAACCCCATGCACATAATATTGTATTTGAAATAATACTTGAAAACGGTGCAATAGGTTCTGTCATTTTTTTAGGTATTATTTTTCTTTTTTCAGTCAATATCTTTAAAATGTTTAAAAAAGGCGGTAAGGCAAAACAGTATGCAATAACTTTTTTTGCAAGTATTTTCGGTATATTCCTTTGCGGTATGACTGACTGCGTTTTCTACGGTCTCAAACCTTTGCAGTATTTTTTTATGATACTTGCACTTTCTCAATCTGCATATAATATTTATAACAATAATCAAAGCAAAACACGCACTTAATTTTCTAAAACAGAAAAATATGTGCGTTTTTTAAAGGTATAATAATACTGTTAGTTTATATTTACAGAAAACGAAAGGAAAATGGTTATGAAACACTTTGTCAAAAAGATTTTTGCAATTTTTTCGGCTACTGCTGTTTTAGGTTCGATGATTACCACAGCTTCCGTTGCAAATGCGGCGGACAATGTAAATTCAGATGTAATCGGTAAAAAAGATTATACTATTTCTAATCCTTATTCAACAGTTGACTGGGACACATGGAAAGCATATAAAGGTGCTACTCATGTACACACTAACATCAGCGACGGCGATATTGATTTTCCGGATATGGTTGAAAAATATTATGCCAAGGGATTTGATGTTCTGGCAATTACCGACCACGGTACTGTAAATAAAGGTTGGTCAACGAGTAAAAGCCGTCACGCAATTTTCGCATATCAGGTAGTCACACACGGAATATGTGACGGTGTTTCAAATTCAAGAGCCGCTGAAATTGCCAACGGTGTCGGAAGAAACGGTCAGAAAATGCTCGACTTGTCCTACGGTATCGAGCTTAACGGTGCCTGCATCAAAAAAGTCCATGTTAACAGCTATTTCGCAGATGCCGGTGACGGTGATATGGCTTTTGCTGCAACATGGCCTGAATCGGCAGTTGAAAAAAGTCACAACGCAGGTGGTCTTTCGCACATAAACCATGTCGGTGAATGGAGCGGAGGAAATGATGATGTCGGTGTTTATGACAGTAAATTCATTTCAAAGTTTGCGGACCTTTTCAGGGATTATTCATCCTGTTTGGGTATGGAGCTTGTTAATACAGCGGACAGAAGAACCAGAAATGACAGATATCTCTATGACCGTACTCTTATGGAGCTTGCTCCTGAGGGAAGAAACATATTCGGTTTCTGTGAAGATGATGCGCATGATGACGGTGATATTGACCGTAATGCACAATATTTTATGATGCCGTCAAATACGCTTGAAAATGTCAGAACCTGTATGGAAAACGGTGCATTTTTTGCCTGTTCAAAGAACAGCTACGGTACTTTGGAATTAGATGGTATGACAATGCCCTATAACGAGGATTATCCTTCGGTTACAAAGGTTGATGTAAATCAGGAATCTGACCGAATTTCATTTAATGTTAATAATGCAACAAAAGCACGACTTGTTGCAAACGGCAATGTTATTGATACAATTGAACTTGATCCAAAAGGTGACACGGCTACATTTGACCTTAACAAATATGAAGCCTCAATCGGCAGATATGTAAGAGCTTACTTTACAGGTCCCGGAGGAATTTGTTATGCCCAGCCGTTCCTGCTCACTTCAACAGCATATAAAACAGCAACAGTTCAATTTAAGTTTAAAGTTTCGGGAACAGCACTTACGGTTAAAGACAGTGACGGAAAAATCCTGTCTCCCGTAAATAACGATAATTATTTCATTCTTCCTGCCGGCGATTATACATATTCGGCAAACTGTAAAGGCTTCGTCCCGATTGTTGACCGTTCATTCACGGTTACCGATGCACAAATTGCCGACGGTACTCAGACAAAGATTACGGTTTCTATGGATGATGATATGTCCGACAGCGCTCCTTTCTTCTATGTTCCGGAAACAATTTATCTTAATCCGTCAACAAATTCTATGAATACATTCCAATATTATGTTGACAGAGTAAATATTAAATACGGTGCGTTGACACAATCCGCAAACGATACAGTCGGTAATATTTTCTTCAGCTGTGCTGATGCAAAAAGTGTTACGATATCCGTGGATTCTTCAACAGTTTCTTCGGCAACAGGTAATTCGGTAAACTATGTAAGCGGTTATACTTCAACGGGTACAACCTGTTCAACAGTTGTCACATCCGGTGTTTTAAAAACACCTGTTACTGCCGGCAGCGGTAAGCTTATTAAATGGACAGCAGAATACACATTAGCTGATAATTCTACAAAAAAGGTCTATGCCTATTCCTATGCTTATGCTCCCTGCACGGATGATATTGCCGCAGGTATGGAACAAATACATACATACTCAACAGATGTTGAAAACAACGGTATTTTCTGGGCAAACGGTTTCAGAGCTGTTTCAGGCGGTTCTTATAACTGCTTACTTAACTTCTTCACAGCAGCTGCTCCCGTTTCAAACAGCTCGTGTTCATACTTTTTTGCACAGTCTTCCGAAGCCGGTGCTGAATTTGACTCAAATAAACATAAATCAAATGCAGCTGACGAACATAGTGTTGTAGGCGGTGTCGGTTATGTGACGGTTGACTCCAGCCGTTATACTAACCTCAACCAGATTCCTAATTTAAAAATAGGTATGTGGCAGTACAGCATTGACGGCGATAAGGGTGATGATGTTACAGGCAACATTACTCAGACTGTTGGTTCTGCAAGTGAAAATATAACAGATATAAAAGCAGGTGTCGGTGAAATATATAGCGGTCCTCTCAATGTTGAAAATGCTGAAAGTTTTGTCGGTAACAAGAGTATTGTACTTCATTCTTATACTTGTACAGGTCGTGGCGACAGAAAGAATAACAACAATTATTATCTGATTGTCAGTGCAGATTATGTTAATAAGGCTCAGCTTCGCAGTACTTTCTTTACTGCAATTAATAAAAACTACGATGAAAGTAAATATACATCAGATTCTTTCAATGCATATATGGCTGCTCTTGAAAATGCCGGCTCAGTCCTCGGTAACCCCAATTCAACACAAGCTCAGATTGATGCCGCTGTTGCACAACTTCAAACAGCCCTGATAAATCTTGCAAGAATTGATGCTCCGGTTATTGACAGAAAAACAGGTTTTATATACGGTCTTGCTGAGGAAATGGATTCACTTGACGGTATATTTGATGAGGAATTGGGTGCTGATATTTTCTACGAAGACGGTGCGCTGGGTACCGGCAAAGAAATTACGGTGAAATACTCAAACGGTAAAACGGAAAATTTCATTCTTGTTATTTTCGGAGATCTTGACGGAAACGGAAAAGTCGATGCAAATGACAGCGTATACATAAACTATATTAATTTAGGTATTTTTGACGAAGAAAAGCTCGGCAAAGCTGCAATTATTGCCGCAGATGCAAACCATGACGGTGTTATCAATTCAGATGACGAACAGCTGGTTATCGAATCAGGATTAAAAAAAGCCAAGGTTGTTCAAAAATTAGAGATAGTTTAAAAGCAATATAAAAATAATCAGAGCTGTAAAAAATGCAGGTTTTTTACAGCTCTGTTTTTTTGTTTAATTCAAATATTACATAAGTGCAATACCCGTAACCTCAGATATAATAAGATAAGCAACAGTTAAGACAATCGGCACAGCTATCGCAATAATTTTATATTTCTTTTCCTTTTGGATTGTCAATGACATTGCGATTATGGAAATAACACAAATAATACAGGTTATTAAATGATTGGGGAAATTTTTGATTACAGACGGAAGATAATATGCGAACATCATAGCCTGAATTGTATTTCCCAAACCCAAAATCACACTGCCGAAAAAGTTTTGTTTCTTGCAAAAATAAGCTATTGCACCGCCGGGGATAGTTAATAAAGTCCAGATAAACCAGTTTTTGTAATACATTAGTGCAAGCTGTAAGGTCATACTGCCGAACACAATCT
Organism: Acutalibacteraceae bacterium; assembly: GCA_045642385.1. GTDB lineage: Bacteria > Bacillota > Clostridia > Oscillospirales > Acutalibacteraceae > RGIG2945. The sequence continues at coordinate 3,125 of JAZUIT010000023.1, read as the reverse complement.
GCACACCGTAAATGAGCGGTTGACTTATCAGGAAAAACACAAAGCATTTAAGCATTGCTTCCCACCATTTTTGACAGTTTACGACTATAATAACCGCAAAAATTACCCACCACTCAAAGGAAACGCCAATATCCTGTAAAGAAGTTCCGTCCAAAGCCGGTGCTAACATAACTGCACCGGAATACACACCGGTAATTATTGCAAACAATATTACAGCAAACCAGCTCATTTTTAATTCACCAAATAGTTTTTTCATTAAAATTCCTCCTAAAATTGTTCATAAAAATTTGATAAAATTGACGGTGCGTCAAGGATGCCGCAACCTACGGTTTCGAATTAAGAATTGTATTACCCCCACCCTCAATTGCACATTGCTAATTGCTAATTGATTAAATCCGTTTAATCAGCCTCAAAGCATCATCTGTATTCACATTAATACTGTAATACACATTATATATAACCTTGCCGGGCTTTGCACCAACGGGTTTTTTGAGATTTTTAACTAATGTATAATCCACAGTTACAATCTTCGAACCCCTTGCCTTGCTGTGGTATGCCGCAACGGATGCCGCCTGCTCTATTGCAAGGTCGGAAATTTCTTTATTCTCCGCAACAATTATAACATGGGAACCGGGAATTTTTTGAGTATGTAACCACATATCGTTTTTGTTTGCGGTTTTAAGTGACAGCTTATCATTCTGAACATTGTTTCTGCCCACTAAAATTTTAAAACCGTCATCCGTAACATATTCCAAAGGCGGTAAGGCTTTGCTGTTACTTTTTAGCCTGCCCTTCGGTTTTAAGTAGCTACCCTCTATAAGCTCCTGACGGATGGCGTCCAGCTCAGCGGTTGTGTCCGCTCTGTCGATTAAATCGGAAACCGTTTCCAAATATTGAAGCTCCGCTTCCCCGTCCTCAATTAGCTTTATTAATATACCCTCAGCCGTCTTGGCTTTTTTGTATTCTTTATAATATTTCTGTGAATTTTCATTGGGTGTCAGGGCGGGATTGACGGGAATTTTTACATTTTCCCCGGTATAATAATTATCCACCTCGTAAAAATCACAGCCTTTTTGGAGCCGATACAAATTGGCTGAAATCAGCTCCGCATTAATTCTTAAACTTTCACGGTCGGCACATTTTTCCAAATCGAGCCTTTGAAGCTCTAACTTTTTGGAAACCCTCTGAATGGTTGTTGCAACCTTATGTACCAAATCCTGAGCCTTTTGGTGAGTACGGTCAAGCCTGTCACGCTCATAAAAATAATTATCCAGTAAATTATTAAAACTTTCGGGATTTTCAATCCTTGCATAATCGCCATATTGCCTTATATCAAAAAAAGTGAAATCAATCGGCTTGTTGTCCGCATCATATATCACCGTCGGTACTGCTGAATTTTTAACCGTTTCCTTTAAAAATTCGATACATTTTGTAAGGCTTACTTCGTCAATATCCTTTGTTTTAATATCATCGAAACAAATTCTGTATGCAAGCTCACGGCACACTATGGGTGACACACCCTGAATTGTATTTAGAATTGCCGAAGATAATACCTTTTCAGAGAATAACTTTATTGTATTTACAATAGTTTCCGTTGAATTTTCAAACAAATTTAATTTATTTTGTGCCGGCGGAAGCTGATACTGTAATGACGGTAAAATCTGCCTTACGGAGGATTTTGACAAGTCAACTCTTTTTAATGAGTCAATAATCTTTCCGACTTCGTCAAGCAGAATAATATTACTGTACTTGTGCATAATTTCAATGCACAGGGAAATTTTTATCCTGTCCCCTATTTCGTTTGAAGCATCGAAATCAAGGAAAATAATTCTGTCGTTTTCAATCTGTCTTACACCGGTAAGCAATGCGGAGGTCAGATATTTCCTCATAAGCATACAGAACATAGGAGGCTTTGGGGGATTTTCGAGGGAAAAATCCGTAAAGCAAACCCGGGGACTGTCGGACTTTGCAGAAAGCAAAAGTTTTTTTGCACCGTTTCTTGAACGGAGATATAAAACTATTTCTTCCCGTGAGGGCTGATGAACTTTTTCGACCCTGCTTCCTACCGCCTGTTCTTCAATTTCTTTTTTAACAAGGCTTAAAAATATTCCGTCAAGTGCCATATCTACTCCTGAATGGTTATAATCGGTGATTTTTCTTCAAGCAAAATCACATTAATATCTTTAAATTCATTCTGCAAAATGCTTTGCATATAGGGCATTGAAATACTTTCCGTTTCAAAATGCCCCGCCGCAACCAAAAACAAACCCGTATCAGTTGCATCAAGAAAATCGTGATGTGAAGCATCACCGGTGACAAAGGCATCAACACCGCTTAAATCTCCCATAAGTGAAGCTCCGCTGCCGCCGCAAACCGCAACCGTACCGATATTTTTATCAATTCTGTTACATCTGACATTTTCACTGTTGAGATTTGTTTTGACCTGTTTTGCAAAATCATAGGAATTAATCGGATTAATTTTACCGATTTTCACCATCGGTTCAAACTCGTTATCCATAATGTCAGTCAGACCGATTTTTACCGCAAGTGTTTTGCTCACGGTGCTTAAATCAAATGGTGTGTGACAGGAAATAATGCTCAGATTATTCTTTATTGCTTTATATACAAGGCTGTCTGAAAGAACGGTTTTCTGCGGTTTGAAAATAACAGGGTGATGTGTTACCAATAAATCAATATTTTTATCCACAGCCTGTGTGATTATTTCATCGGTAACATCCAAAGACACACCGATATTTTTCACCTCTGCATTTTTATCCCCCACCAGCATACCGCTGTTATCCCAGCTTTCCTGAGTATCAAAAGGTGAATGTGAATTAATAAATTCAAATATATCCTTTACTTTGTGCATATTCCCGCATCCTCAAATTCTTTGATAATTTTCCTTAATTCTTCCTGTTCCTGGGGTTTAATCTGTGCTTTTTGCAATGACATAAGCCTTGTATTAAATCTCCTGTACTGTCTGTTAAGGTATTCGGCGGATAATCTGTCATTGACATTGAGCTTACCTATGTAAATGCTGTAAGGCTCAAAGCTTTCCGTATACACTGCATTTATGCAAATATATATCCTGCCCTCGTCTTCGACCGCAACCTCATCAATTATAT
>JAZUIT010000022.1:0-7503 GCA_045642385.1 Acutalibacteraceae bacterium | reverse complement strand
GAATATGCGGTTGTAATATACGGAGACCTGAACGGAGACGGATGGATAGATGCAAGTGATGTCCGTGTAATGAAAGCAATAATAAAGGGTTCATCACCGTATGCTAAGGGAACAGCAAATTACGAAGCCGCAGATGTGGATAATAACGGCACGGTAAATGACGATGACCTTACATTACTTAACAGTGCGGTTAAGTTCGGTGCTGCAATTTCACAGAAAAAGGACGCATAAAAATTAAAGAAAAAAGGCAGTCGGTTTTTCGGCTGCCTTTTTTGGATTATTGCTTCACAGATTTACCGCGAGGGACTTGTATCCCGTGGCAGTTAGTCAATTATGAATTATTTTTTACATAAAATACAACAAATTTGTTTATGATTATTGCAATATAGGCAAAAAACTGTTATTATATTAGATGTGTAAGTTTGCTAAATTACAGGAAGACTGTTATTATGACAGTAAATATTTATTTTTGAGGTTAATATGAGTAATTCAAAAACAGCTTTTATAGCTATTGTCGGTCGTCCCAATGTGGGAAAATCTTCAATATTAAATTATATGTTGGGGCAAAAGGTTGCAATTGTTTCCGATAAACCCCAAACGACAAGAACAAGAATTATGGGTGTGCTGACAGAGGATGAAACACAGCTTGTTTTCACTGACACCCCCGGTTTTCACAAGCCGAAAAACAAATTAGGGGAAAAGATGATAAAGGCAGTTACCGACAGTATCGGTGATGTTGATGCCTGTCTTTTTGTTGTTGCGGCAGGTGACGAATTGCGGACAAATGAAAATGCACTTGTTGAGCGTTTTAAATCCGGTAAAATTCCGGTAATCCTTGCTATAAATAAAATTGATACGGTTGAAAATAAAGAAAATTTAATGAAAGACATTGTAAGACTTTCGCAGGTTTATGATTTTGATGCTATTGTTCCCGTGTCTGCAAAAAAAGGCGACAATATGGACGAGCTGAAAGAGGAACTTAAAAAGCTTGCCATAGAGTCTGAGCATTTCTTTGATGAGGACACCTTGACTGACCAGCCGGAAAGAGTTATTGCGGCGGAAATTATCAGGGAAAAATTATTGCGTTCTCTTAATAAAGAAGTACCGCACGGAATTGCCGTGGGAATTGAAAAGCTGAGAGAGCGTGAGGATAGGGATATTTTAGATATAGAAGCCACAATTTATTGCGAAAAAGAAAGTCACAAGGGTATAATTATCGGCAAACAGGGTTCAACCTTAAAACACATTTCCACAAAAGCAAGAGAGGATTTGGAAAAATTCTTCGACTGCAAGGTTAACTTAAAATGTTGGGTCAAGGTTAAGGATGATTGGAGAAACCGTGAAGGTTTAATTCATAATTTTGGATTGGATTAATTTTGACTTTTCGCAAAAAATATTCCCGAGGTGATTATTACGGATGCCTGGGAAAAATTTATGAAAAGCGGAAAAGTTGAAGACTATTTAAAATACAGGGAGATTGTAAATGCGGCTGAACACCGAGGGATTGATAATAAAGGAACAAACGGTAGGTGAAAGTGACCGCCTTGTGACGGTGCTTACCGCAGAATTGGGAATAATCCGAGCCTTTGTCAGAAACGCAATAAAGGTTAAAAGCCGTTTACAAAGTGCTACACAGTTAATGTCCTATTCCCGACTTTCTGTTTACAGGGGACGGGACAGCTACATAATTGACGAGGCGGAACCGAAAGAAGTGTTTTTCGGTTTGCGTGAAAATATAGAAAAAATCACCCTTGCTCAGTATTTTTGTGAGCTGTGCTATGAGCTTGCACCCGAAGAGGATAAGGCGGACAGATTTTTAAGCCTTGTACTCAATGCGTTGTATCTTTTATCCGAAAACAAGGGAAAACCGGATGTAATAAAATCTGTGGTAGAGCTTCGTATGTTGGGATTGGCAGGATATTTGCCCAATCTTGTTGCCTGCGAAAAATGCGGTGAATTTGAAACGGACACTATGTTTTTTGACATAGCAACGGGAAATCTGTATTGTGAAAAATGCAGAGGAAATACAAATGCGAAAGCTTTGAGCATTGGCGTTGTTACCGCAATGCGGCATATATGCTATGCTGAACCGAAAAAAATATTCAACTTTAAGTTATCGGAAAACGGCGAAAAAATGTTGTCGGAAATCACCGAACAATATCTTTTTTCCCGTACAAACAGAAGATATAAAACTTTGGAATTCTATAAACAATTAGGAGTTAGGAGTGAGGAGTGAGGAGTTGAGGGTGGGTTTCACCCACACCCATTCTAATTGTTTTATCAAAGTTACACATAACATTTTACAATGACATTTTGTTGCGCAAAATGCACCTTAATTCCTAATTCCTAACTCCTAATTCCTAATTGAAAAAAGGTGGTATAAGTATGAACAGGCACCTGGAGGTCCTTGAATTTAATAAGGTTCTGGAAATGCTTGCAGAATACACAGCCTGCCCTGATGCGAGGGAAGAGGCTTTGAATCTTATACCTCAGACCGATGTTTTGTCTGCCCGTGAGCTTATGCAGCAGACAAAGGACGCACATAGCCTTCTTGCCCGTTTCGGTGGTCCTTCGTTTGGCGGACTTAAAAATGTCAACAGCTTTTTAAGCAGGGCGGAGGCGGACGGCATATTAAATATGTCGGAGCTTTTGGACATAGCTACTGTATTAAAAATAATCAGGGGTATTGTGAATTGGCGAAGCTCCAATTCCGGCGTTGAAACCGTTTTGGATATGTATTTCAACATTTTAATGCCAAATAAATTTTTGGAAGAAGCCATAACAAATGCCATTGTTTCTCCTGAGGAAATGTCGGATAATGCTTCACCGGAGCTAAAAGAAATACGCAGAAAAATAAGGGTACAGGAGTCAAAAATCAGGGACAAGCTGGAAAAAATCACTCGTTCTGCCGGTTCCTCGAAATATTTGCAGGAGGGCATTATTACAATGCGCAACGGCAGGTATGTTGTTCCTGTAAAGAGTGAGCACAGAACGGAAATTGACGGTCTTGTTCATGATACCTCCGGAAGCGGTGCAACCGTATTTGTTGAGCCTATGGCGGTGGTTGAAGCCAACAACGAAATAAGATTACTGAAAACCCGTGAAAGGGACGAAATAGAAAGAATATTAGCGGCACTTTCAAGTCAAGCAGGTTCCTTTGCCGACAGTATAAAGCGAAGTTATGAAAGTGTTGTGTGCCTGAATGTTATTTTTGCAAAAGCACAGCTTGCCTATAAAATGAAAGCGGCTGTCCCGGAGATAAATAACGAGGGTATAATTGATTTGAAATCCGCACGACACCCATTAATTAATCAGAAAAAGGTTGTGCCGGTTGATATAAGCTTAGGTGCGGAATTTGACACACTTATGATTACGGGACCTAATACCGGCGGTAAAACCGTTTCCATAAAAACAATAGGTTTGTTGTCCGCTATGGCTATGAGCGGACTTATGATACCTGTTTCCGACCACAGCGCTGTTTCCGTTTTTGATGAAATTTTATGTGATATAGGTGACGAGCAGAGCATAGAGCAATCACTTTCCACATTTTCATCGCACATGACCACGATTATAGATATTATGAAAACGGCAAACTGTAAAAGCTTGGTGCTTATTGATGAATTAGGTGCAGGCACCGACCCGGTTGAGGGTGCGGCACTTGCCATGGCGATACTTGAACAGTTGCACCGTCAGGGTGCAAAAATTGCCGCTACAACCCACTATGCGGAGTTAAAGGAATATGCCTTACAGACCGAAAGAGTTGAGAATGCAAGCTGTGAGTTTAATGTTGAAACCCTGAAGCCTACATACAGATTGTTGATAGGCGTTCCGGGAAAGTCAAATGCTTTTGCCATAAGTGAAAGATTGGGACTAAACAAGGAAATAACACAAAGAGCGGCGGAATATATTTCATCAGAAAAGAGCCGCTTTGAAGATGTTGTTGATAAGTTGGAGCAGAGTCGCTTAGAAATGGAAAAGCAGAAAGAGCTTTCCGAGCTTCAACAGCAGAAAGCAATTAAAGAGCGTGAAGAAGCGGAAAAACTAAGAGAAGAAGCAAAAGCTTTAAGAGATAAAGAATTTGAAAAAGCGAAGGCAGAAGCCGCAAAAATCACCGATAATGCAAGGCGTGAGGCAGGTTCACTTTTGTTGCAGATTGAAAAGCTTAAAAAGGAGCTGAAAACTGCAAAGGATGTGAATGACCTTGCAAGACGGGCAAAGGCATCTATGAAAAAAGGTCTTGAAAGCTTAGGCGAGGTTGCCGACCCGGTTGCAGAGATTGATTTTGATGAGGATTATGTTCTGCCCAGAGCTTTGGTTATCGGGGATACCGTTATTTTAGCGGATTTGAAGCGTGAAGCAACCGTTACAAAATTACCCGATAAGAAAAATAATGTCGAGGTTCAGGCAGGCAGTATGAAAATGCGTGTGCCGCTTTCGAATATCAGACTTACCGAAAAGAAAAAGAAACCGAAAACAGTAGGCGTTATGAAAGTGGGCAAGCTTGATAATGTGGGTTCGGGTAATATTTCCTCAACACTTGATTTAAGGGGATATACGGTTGATGAGTGTATTATGACACTTGATAAATATATTGACACTGCTATGAGAACAAGCATTAACGAGTTTACAATAATTCACGGCAAGGGCACAGGTGCTTTGCGTACCGCTGTACATTCTTACCTTAAAAATTGCAAAGTTGTAAAATCTTACAGGTTGGGTACTTACGGTGAGGGCGAAACAGGTGTAACCGTTGTTGAATTAAAATAACAGATTTTATATCCGGATTTTTGGAGGAATCATAATATGCAGGATGAAAAAATGTGGGATGAAAACGGAATAGTATTTTACTGCTCATCATTCAGGGCAAAAAGCTCGGCACAGTCCTTAGCTTCACTTATGAATGCATTTTCACAGAACGGCAAAAATGTACATCTTATTACTTATTCTCAGCCGTCGGGTGATGATTATATAAGCAATAAATCGGTCAAAAGATATTTTTTGAATTATTACGAAAATCAGGGTTATTCCTTAGCAAATTCCTTTTACAAGGTGCTGGGTGAATTGCCTGTAAAGACCGTTGTATTTTGCGGAAGGACGGATGAAAAATTTTTTGAGCTTTTCCGTGCGGCTCAGAAGTTAGGACGCTGTATTGTTTTATGGCTTGACAGTTCACCTCTTATCAGTCTTGCGGGCGGTTCGGAGAAAAAACATACGGAAACTCTTTATATGCTTCACAATGCAGACAGTGTTATTTCCAATTCAAAGCAGGATTGCGAAACTGCCGAAGCTATGGGTGCAAAGAATTGTATTTATATGCCATTTTACTATCCTTATTTTGATGAGGAAGTAGGTGAAGCAGATGTATCCGGCAGACGCATAGTGTTTTATACCACATACGCCGGAAGAAACACAAGAAATATTATTTCGGCTTTTATCAGACTTCATACAAAATATCCGGATGCCACACTGAAAATCGTAGTTTATAAGGGTGTAAGACAGTCGGGCGTGTTATTTAAGCTCATAGAGGATATTGAAGCCTCCCATTTGTCAGATATTATCACCATTGAAAACAAGGTATTAAAGCCGTTGAGAGCATTGCGCGAAGCCGATATTTCAATGACCTACGCACATCTTAACACTATGCCGGAAACCGCCATGGAAAGCATCTGTGCCGGTATACCTGCAATAGTTTTGCAGGATGCTGATTATTCTCAGGATGACGGACCGGAAATCAAAATAAATGCTTCCGATATTGACGGTATCGAAAAAGCACTTGAATATTTTATGGATGAAGAAAACCGCCGTAAGTTTACAAAAGAAGCAAGGGCGCATCTTGACCCCGAATACCGTGCAAAGCAGGCGGAATTTTGGATTCACGCATTAGATAAAATTGAAAATACTTACGATGAAGATGTTAATGCAAGCTATGAAAAATATATTCAGCTGGCGGACAGGGTAAAAGAGTGTCTGTCAAAGAAAATGAAAGTAGCTGATATAAGAAAGGAAATGTTCCTTGACCGTATTTCCGTGGAGGATAGCTTTGCCGCCTTGGTTGAAAATAATATTTCCGTCGGGGAAATTTTGTCAAGCTACGAAGAAGCGGATTTGTTTGCCGGCGCAGATTTAAAGAGAGTTAAAAACGATATGGCACAATGGCATAATATCAAAAATTCTAAGCAGAGTGCCGAAACCTGTAAAAATAAAATGAAGGGCAAAAGTGTTTTGCCGTCAGATGCAATAATAAATTTGTCTGTATGCGGTGTGGCTTGTGATGAAATTTGCGAATGTATACCGCAGATAAAGACGGATAAATATGCCGTTGCCCGCGTGCTTTCAAATGTAATGACAATATGCTCTGATATTACCGACACACACAGCCCGGAGGCGGAATTGTCGGATGATTTTACTGGCAGAAATCCGAATTTTGTAAATCTTATGAACGGTGTTAAGTTATTCACCTTTGAAAACTCGAAACTTTTCAGATTTGCACATATGAAATCGGTTAAGAGGGCTGTCAAGCGACTTGAATGGTACACAACTCCGTTTGCTGAAATGACACCATGGGGCAAGCTTATGGCATTACCTTTGAGATTTTTCGATACAATGAAAAAGAAAATCCAGGCGAAGGGTAAGAAAAGGTTAGCAAAGGAAAAAATTGTTGAAATTGACCCAGGCGATATAAGAAAAATCCAACTTATGGTATTGCAGATTGCCATTGATTTTGATAAAATTTGCAGAAAACATAACCTCAGATATTATCTTGCCGGCGGTACAATTTTGGGTGGTATCCGTCACAAGGGATTTATCCCGTGGGATGACGATATGGATATTACAATGCCCAGACCCGATTATGAAAAATTCCTGAAAATTGCGAAGACTGAGTTGCCCGAAGAATATGTTATGGATCAGGATTGCAAGCCTTTCTTCCATAACAGAATTGAGTATAAGGACTCCCACTTTGATACTTATTGGAGAAAGGGCGGTATTTTCCTTGATATCTTAGCCTTGGAGGGCTGTCCCGATGATGATAATTTAAGGTTACAGCACGAAAGAAAATGTAAATTCTGGAGAACCGCTATGCTTGAACAGGCTCGCAGAATGCCTGTGCTTGTGTTCAAAAAGGCTAACCTTAAAAATTATGTAAAGCGTTTAATCTGCAAAATGACACCTCGCTGGTTTATTAAATGGCGTTGGCACAGCTGGGCAACAAAATATGACTGCAACGAAACCTCCACATGGGTATGCTTACCGGCAAGTATCTATACCTATGAGCAGGAACGCTTCCCGGTAGAATACTGGGGCGAACCGGTTATGATGGAATTTGAGGGTCATATGTGGCCTACAATGAGCCATTGGGAGGACTACCTTATCTGCCATTTCGGAAATTATATGAAAATGCCCCCGGAAACCCTGAGAAAATCCCACCATTTTGTATACAGATATGATTTAGGTAAATATAAAAATATGTCGGTTGAAGAAATTGAAAAACAGGTATTCAGTAAG
>JAZUIT010000021.1:0-2604 GCA_045642385.1 Acutalibacteraceae bacterium | reverse complement strand
CCGTAGGCTTCCTTTTGAATAATCGAAGCCATTGTAATAATTTCATCAAGTGTTACATCAAGCTCTGCAAGTCTGCTTTTAACATCCGATGTAATTCTTTCATCAAAGGCGGCAAGCATCTGATTTACAATATCCTTCGGCAAAGAATTTTTCTGAAAATCATAGGTTGCAGGGAAAAGATAACCTTCAAGTCTATAACCTCTTTTTTCGACATTTTGAAGATTTTTAACAAAATCGTAGTTAAAATTATCCTCATTTTGGGATTTAATAAATCCTGCCGCAGAACAAACTCCGTTCTCTTCAAGCAATGATGCCATATCAACAACTGTGTAGCCCTCCGGAAAAGTCACTTTTACAACACTTCTGTCAATAAGCGGTGCACTTGTAAAAGCTTTTATAATCTCTTTATATGACAAATTCTTATTAAGCTTATAAACACCCGGAACATATTCAATCTTTCTGCTTCTTGCGACAAAATTTCTGTATGCTCTTGCAGAGAGAACAATTCCATCTTTCCTCAAATTCTGAGAAATTGTATTATCATCGTCAGTCATTGATATTTCAAATGCAATTTCTTTATTCTCCTGTGCAATACCGTAAACATCCATAACATAGGGCGCTAATTTATAGCCGCCGTATATTATTACTGCCAACACCAACAACCAGAAAATATGGCTGACCGCACCTCTTTTTCCGGTCTTTTCTTTTTTCTTTTTTTGTTTTTCTTCCGGCATTTCCGCAGCAGGAGTTGCAACCTCTACCGCTTCGGCAACCTCAGTATTCTCTGCTGCATTTTCTGCCACTGTCTTTGTTTTTTTACTCATAATATTATTCCTTTCCGTTATCGGGATTTTTCATTGTAAGTGAAATTCTCTTCTTTTCAACATCAACATTCAAAACCCATACCGTAATAATATCTCCCACCTTCAAAACCTCTGAAGGATGTTTAATAAATCTATCAGAAATTTGCTTTATATGCAGAAGTCCGTCCTGATGCACTCCGATATCCACAAATGCACCGAAATCAACAACATTCCTGACGGTTCCCTTTAACTCCATGCCTGCCGTTAAATCTTTCATATCCATAATATCGGTTCTCAGCATTGCAGGGGGCAGTTCATCTCTCGGGTCACGACCGGGACGGCTTAATTCCTTGATAATATCCTGTAATGTAGGAACGCCCACCGAGAGCTTCTGTGCTGTTGCTATTAAATCTTTTTCGTTAAATTTATCGGCAAGCTCCAAGAATTCGCCTTTTCCGATGTTATTTAAGTCATAACCGCAAAGTGTTACCAGCTCTTTTGCCGCTTTGTATGATTCAGGGTGTACTGCCGTATTGTCAAATACATTTTCTCCGTCAGGTATTCTTAAAAATCCGGCACACTGTTCAAAGGCTTTTTCGCCTAATTTCGGCACTTTTTTAAGCTCTGTCCTGTTTTTGAACGCACCCTCTTTTTCACGGTATGCAACAATATTTTTTGCAACTGCTGAATTTATACCCGAAACCTGCGAAAGTAATGACGGTGAAGCTGTGTTAAGATTTACACCAACACTGTTTACGCAATCCTCAACAACACCGTTTAAAGCTCCGTCAAGCTCTTTTTTCGGCATATCATGCTGATACTGTCCTACTCCTATCGCTTTCGGGTCAATTTTTACAAGCTCTGCCAAGGGGTCCTGTAATCTCCTTGCGATTGATACGGCACTTCTTAACGAAACATCATATTCCGGAAATTCTTCTGCCGCAAGCTTTGATGCAGAATAAACGGAAGCACCCGCTTCACTTACCACCATATATGCCACCTTACGATTAGCTTTTTTAATGGTATTTGCGATAAATATTTCCGTTTCTTTTGAAGCTGTACCGTTTCCTATGGCTATTACATCAACACCGAATTTATCTATGAATTTTAGTACTTTTTCTTCTGCCGTTTTCTTTTGTGCATCGGAATGGGTAATATACAAAACATCCGTTGCCAAAACTTTACCTGTGCTGTCAACAACTGCGGTTTTACAGCCTGTCCTGTAACCTGGGTCAAGACCCAAAACAACACTGCCTTTAATGGGTGGTTGCAACAAAAGCTGTCTTAAATTTGTAGAGAAAACCTTTATTGCGGCGGTTGCGGCCCGGCTTGTCAATTCCGACCTTATTTCTCTTTCAACGGATGGATAAATCAATCTGTCGTACGCATCGGTTGCCACTGCTCTTATCGTTTCTTCACAAGGGGAAGAACCCTTCAACGCAACAGAAAGCACGACATTTTCCGCTTTTATTCTGTCAATATCAACTTTAACCTTCAAGAAGCCTTCTCTTTCGCCTCTGTCAATTGCAAGTATTCTGTGACCTGCAATTCTTTCAACTGATTCCGAAAAGTCATAATACTGTGCATACACGCTATCCTGATTTTCATCAGCTGCCTTTGATGCTACAATTCCGACAACATTGAAAAGGTTTCTTATTCTGCGTCTGATATCAGCATTATCGGATAAATCCTCCGCGATTATATCCATAGCCCCTTGCAAAGCATCCTCCGGGGTCGACACTTCCTCTGTCACAAACTCCTCTGCCATAACAATGGGATATTCAGAATTTTCTTCCTGTGC
>JAZUIT010000020.1:0-2521 GCA_045642385.1 Acutalibacteraceae bacterium | reverse complement strand
GTGTGACCCTCTGCTTTTTTACATAGGTACACATTATGCTATACAAAGCGGTGCTTCGTCACTTTATGTGTCAGTAATGGTGGCGACTATGCCGGTGTTTGCTCTTATCTTCGGAGCAATATTCTTAAAGGAATTTCCCACGGTGTTGCAGATTGTTTTCAGCATAGCTTCCGTTGTCGGTGTAGTGATTTATACCGTAATTGCCGCACGGCATTCCTCGGAGGCGGCGGGAGTTATCAGTATTCCGGTTATTCTGTTTTTACTGCTTACCGTCGCCGCAGGTGTGGGTTACGGTATGTTTACAAGGAAAGCTTCGACAAATCTTACCTCATTTGAGCGCACATTCGGTTGCTTTTTGTGTGCCGCGGTTATGATTGATTTACTTGCAGTATTAACAAATCTTTCAGACCTGTCTGCTATTATTGCACCTTTGGCAAGTCCCGAATTTATTATTTGCATACTTCTCTACGGCGTGTTTGCATTTGCTATTGAATATACGGCATACAACTATTCAATGAATTATTTACAGGCATCCCAGGCTATGATTTTTTCCGGTCTTTCAACAGTAGTAACTTTTGTTGTCAGTATGATTGTTTTTGCCGGAGAAAGAGTTGATGTTACTCAAAAGCTTCTGTGTGTTGTATTGATACTTGCAGGTGTAATCGGGGCACAGATGTTTGGTAAAAAAGAAGAAATTAAAGAAAATATAAAGACAAAGAGGTAATTAAAATGAAAGCAGTAGTTAAAACAGCTCCCGGTCCCGGTGGTATTGAAATTAAAGAAGTACCCGTACCGGAAATCGGCGATGATGATTTACTTATTGAGGTTAAGGCGGCAGGCGTGTGCGGCAGTGATTTGGCATTTGTTGCAGGACACCACGAAAATATTCTTAATCCGCCGGTTGTACTCGGACATGAATTCAGCGGAGTTATAAGCAAGGTCGGTAAAAATGTAACTCAATGGAAAGTAGGCGACAGAGTAGTTTCCGAAAATACCGGCTCGGTGTGCGGAAAATGCTATGCTTGCTCAACTGCCGATTTTCTTGCCTGTCCGGAGCGTTTAGGCATCGGTTACGGAATGGACGGCGGATTTACAAAGTATGTTAAGATTAACGGAGATATTATGAAAATATATCCCAACTGTCTTATGCGTATTCCCGATTGTATGAGCTTTGAGGAAGCCGCAATACTTGACCCCTGCTGTAACGCTTATATGGCTGTGGTTCAGGAATCTCACCTCCAAGCAGGCGAATTTGTGGCTGTATTCGGTGTAGGTGCTCTCGGTTTGTTCAGTATTCAGGTTGCGGCGGCGGCAGGTGCATCTAAAATTATAGCTATCGGACTTTCTTCCGATACCGAGCGTATGGAGCTTGCGAAAAAATTCGGTGCAACCGATGTAATTTACAGCGACAAATGCGATTGTGTTTCCGAAGTTATGAGGATTACAGACGGCGAAGGCGTTGCCCTTGTCTGCGATTGTGCCGGTGTGGCTGTGGTTCTTAAAAATGCAATGGCTATTACCCGTCCGAGTATCGGTCAGATAGTTAAAATCGGTTACGACCCCAAGCCGTTCAACCATACACTTGACCCGATTGTTGATACCGCTATCAGCATTAAGGGACATTTCGGCTATAACTGGTTGTCATGGAGAAATGTAATGAATCTTGTTGTTGCCGGAAAGCTTGACCTTAAATCAATGATTTCACATAAAATGACAATTTCGCATTTTGACGAAGCTATTGATTTGATGAAACAGCAGAAATCAATAAAGGTTATTCTTTATCCGGAAGACTGATAACCGAAATATAAATAAAAAACAGGCAGTAAGAAAATCTCGGTTTTCTTACTGCTTTTGCATTTTAATGAAGAATTAAGAATTAAGAATTAAGAATTAAGAATTAAGAATTAAGAATTGACGGTGGGCATTTGACAGTGAGAAGTTAGGAGTGAGGAGTGAGGAGTTGAGGGTGGGCAAAGCCCACGCCCGATGAAGTGTTACACTTTAGTTGTCGCAAGCCCACACCCATTTTAATTGCTTTATCAAAATTATATTTAACATTTTACAATGACATTTTGCTTTGCAAAATGCACCTTAATTCCTAATTCCTAACTCCTCACTCCTAACTGAATAAGCGGTTGTAATTTCCGAAACATTTTTAGCGTTTCTCAAAATTTTTATAAGTTTTTCATCCAAGTCGGGATTGTTGTCGTGATAATCAACCTCACCGTATTTACTGCGTATGGGAAAAGCTAATTTTTCCTCGTTAAGGCTGAATTGAGCGTGAACATTTTCTTTGTTTCCTCTTGCGTCAAGCCTTATCCATTTATCAAGCTCTGCGATGTAAACCGTATTCAGGGCGTGGATGATATGTCCCTCACAGTCATCGTCTGCTCTTGTGAGTGGTTGATAGCTGATACCGGATGGTATGCCGTTTGCCCTGAGAAGTGCAGACAGAAGACAGGATTTTGTCCAGCAAATACCCGTTTTATTTATTAATACTTCGCTTGCTTTACGGGACACG
>JAZUIT010000019.1:0-5881 GCA_045642385.1 Acutalibacteraceae bacterium | reverse complement strand
TTCCTTTTTCTGAATATTTTCCTGAAATGTACAACCGCTGAGAAGAATAAATACAATCAGAATAAGAGGAAAAACTTTTCTAACCAAATAATCACCTTTTTCTTAAAAATCACTTGACAAATTTTAAAAATTAATTATAATAATAGTAATGATTATCATTATTATTAAGGAGGGAGAAGATGTTAAAGCACAGTAAGCACCGTGATGCTATTTATTTAAATCTTTTAAATAGATATGACCATCCCACAGCCGATATGGTTTTTGAGGATATGCGTAAAATGTATCCGTCAATAAGTCTCGGCACCGTGTACAGAAATCTCTCTCAGTTGGTAAATGATAACCGTGTCAGCAAGTTCACCGCAGGCGGAGTTGAACATTTCGATGCCAATACCGACAACCACTATCATTTTTATTGCAAATGTTGTAATAATATTTATGATATTGATATAAAACCTTATGATTTTATTAACGGTGATGCTGAAAAGAAAAATATAGGGATTATTGAAAACCACAGCCTTATGTTTTTCGGAAAATGTAAAAAATGTGCCGAAAAGGCACAAAAATAAAATTCGGAGGTAAAGAATTATGAAATTTGTATGTGCAGTATGTGGTTATGTTCACGAAGGTAACGAGGCTCCCGAGTTTTGCCCTCAGTGTAAAGCTCCCAAGAGCAAGTTTACAGCTCAGGCAGAGGATGCCGCTCTCAATTGGGCAGCAGAGCATATTGTAGGTGTTGCATCGGATGTTTCTGATGAAATCAAAGAAGGTTTAAGAGCAAACTTCAACGGTGAGTGTTCAGAAGTCGGTATGTATCTTGCAATGTCAAGAGTTGCTTTCAGAGAGGGCTATCCCGAAATCGGACTTTATTGGGAAAAAGCTGCATTTGAGGAAGCAGAGCATGCCGCAAAATTTGCAGAGCTTTTGGGTGAAGTTGTAACAGACTCCACAAAGAAAAACCTTGAAATGCGTGTTGAAGCCGAAAACGGTGCAACAGCAGGCAAAACAGAGCTTGCAAAGCTCGCTAAGGAGCAGGGTCTTGACGCAATTCACGACACAGTTCACGAAATGGCAAGAGATGAAGCTCGCCACGGCAAAGCATTCGCAGGTTTACTTAAAAGATATTTTTAATTGAAATCCTAAAAAAATTAAGGAGGGCGTTCGCCCTCCTTTTTAAATCTGTTAAATTATTCAATTCCCATTTCTTTCTTGAAGAACTGGGTCATATTGTAAAGTGCTTCAATTTCCAACTTGTTGTTTCTCATAAATGTACTGCAATCTCTTGCACGGCTCAAATAGCCCATACCCAATCCCTCAAGCTCGCCGAGATAATATTTTGCATTAACCGGGTACTGCTGACACTCTGTAAGAGAAGCGAAGCTTACGAAGCTTTGTACAAGCTCAGCTTTTTCGGGGTCTTTTTCAAAATTCCTGCAAAGCCAACCGTAAATTTCGGGATGGAAATTAGCCATAACACCGGAAATACCCGCACATCCGTCACGCAAGGATTCAAGCAAGGTAGCACTGTTTGCATTGAAAATTTTAAGCTCCGAACCCTTGACGGCGGCAAGCTTAGTTCTGATTTGTTCAGCGTTACAGCAAGTATCTTTAAGAAACTTAAACCTGCTGTCCTTTGCCATTTCTTTTAAAACTCCGGGAGTAAGTAAACGCTTGTAGGGGTAAGGACATTCATAAACACCGAAGCTGATTTCGGGAAGCTTGTCCATAACATAATACATATTTTTAAGTAAAACGCTGTCGTCCTCATCAGCCTTTGCAAATCTGTTGGAGATGAAAACATAAGCATCAATACCTGTTTCGATAAACTTTTCAGCTTCATAAACCTGACGGTCAAGGTCATCGGCAGTATGACCGGAAGCAACAATGGAAATGTGCTTAGGTGTGTTAGCCATAATGAATTTTAATAATTCAAGTCTTTCTTCAAATGAAAGGAAGAAAATTTCGCTGGACTGGCAGATAGCAAAAATGCCGTCAACACCTTTTTTGTCATACCATTCAATAAGCTTTAATACAGCATCATAGTCAACCTTGTTGTCAGCAGTATAAGGGGTAATCATGGTGGGGTATACACCGTTGGGAATAGTTTTCATAAATAACACCTCTGTATTTTATTTCTAATATATTATAAACTCTTATGAGATGTTTTTCAATAGATAAATGAAAATTTCGGAAAAATTTGTTGCCTGAATTTGAATTTGTGGTATAATACATTAGTATGTATTCAATCTGAGGGGTGTTTTTTTGAATAAATATGAAATAGATATGTGCAACGGTACAATAATGAATAAGCTTATATCCTTTGCACTGCCGCTGTGGTGTTCAAGTATTTTACAGCTTATGTTCAATGCTGTTGATATAATTGTTGTCGGCAGATTTACCGGGAGGGAGGCTTTGGCGGCGGTAGGAGCAACAACGGCATTAATAAACCTCTTTGTAAATTTATTTATAGGAGTATCTCTGGGGGCAAATGTACTTTGTGCCAGATATTTTGCTTCAAAAGAAAACAACAAATTGTCAAGGGTTGTACATACCTCAATAACATTTGCGATTATATCGGGAATAGTAATGATATTTGCCGGCTGGTTCGGCTCGTTACCGGCATTAAGACTTATGGCTACACCGGAAAATATAATAGGACAGTCGGTTACTTATATGCGAATATATTTTATGGGTATGCCGTTTTTTATGCTTTACAATTTCGGAGCATCACTGTTAAGAGCGGTAGGCGATACAAAAAGGCCACTTTATTTTCTTATAATTTCAGGAGTAACTAACGCAGTATTAAATATATTTCTTGTAACAGTCTTTGATATGGGAGTTGCCGGAGTTGCAATAGCAACGGTTATATCACAGTTAATATCCTGTATACTTGTAATGCGTGTACTTTTGACAGCAAATACACCGTACAGAGTATATATTAAGAAGTTGAAGATAAACGCAGAATCCCTGGGCGAAATACTTAAAATCGGTTTGCCGGCAGGCTTGCAAAGTATGCTTATTAATTTTTCAAACACACTTTTGCAGTCCTCTGTCAACAGCTTCGGAGATATAGCGATGGCAGGATATACGGCGGCAAACAATGTGTTCGGATTTTTGTTTGTTTCCATAAACTCCATAAGTCAGGCTTGTATGAGCTTCACGAGCCAGAATTTAGGAGCTAAAAAACCGGACAGAATAGATAAAATTATAAAAGACTGCTTAATTATAGATATAATTTTTCCCGTTGTTATGGGCGCACTTGTTTATGTATTCGGACATCAGATTATATCAATTTACAACACCGACCCCGAGGTAATAAATTACGGAGTGCAGGTACTGGCATATACCACAATACCTTATTTTATCTGCGGATTTATGGATTTACTGCCGGGCGCTTTAAGGGGAATGGGATATTCAACCATACCTATGATACTGTCACTTTTGGGAACTGTCGGAATAAGAGTTCTGTGGATATTCGGAATTTTTCCCCATTACCGTTCACTTAGCTTTTTGTTTATATCTTATCCGGTATCATGGATAGTAACGGCGATAATGCAGGTAATATGTTTGTATTTTGTACGAAAAAAAGTATTTGCAAAGTTAAAAATGCAAAAGGAGATTTTACAATGAAATTAATACCGAGCTTTCAGGTTGACCACACAAAAATCGTACCCGGAATATATGAATCAAGGGTGGATGTGTTAGGTGATAATTACGCTACCACATTTGATGTAAGGATGAAGCAGCCCAATGTTGAACCGGTCATTCATCCTAATGCCATGCATACAATTGAGCATATAGTTGCGACTTTTTTGCGTAATGACGATGAATGGAAAGATAAAATAATATACTGGGGACCGATGGGTTGTCTTACAGGATGTTATTTGATTGTAAAGGGCAGACCGAGTCCAAAGGAAATAGCACCTCTGCTTATAAGAGCCTTTGATTACTGTGCAGATTACGATGGCGAAGTACCCGGGGCAACTGCTGAAAATTGCGGAAATTACCTGCTGCATGACTTAAATATGGCGAAATATGAAGCGAAAAGATATGCACAAATTTTAAAAACAAAGCCCTGTTTCGATTATCCCACGGTACAGCGACTTGAAACCGAAAAGGGAGAAGTGTTTTTCGATTCATAATTTTTTCACCCCAACGCAATATCCAGTAACATCATAAGTGAAAACCCGACGGAAAAACTGATAATGCCGACAGAGTTGTCGGCTTTTTTCATTTCCGGGATAAGCTCATTAACTGCAACAAATACCATGGCACCGGCGGCAAAGCTGAGAAAATAGGGCAGAGCAGGGATAATCAAAAAAGAAAGTAATAATGTAATAACACCGGCTATCGGTTCCACAATACCTGACAGTATACCGGCGGATATGGACTTTAATGTGGATGTTCCCTGTGCTTTCAGCGGCATAGAGATAATTGCTCCCTCCGGAATATTTTGAATTCCGATACCTAAGGAAAGCGCCAAAGCCGCCGTAAGTGCAGTATTGCAGTTTGCGGATAATAAGCTTGCATATACAACTCCCACAGCCATACCCTCGGGGATATTATGTAAGGTAACGGCAAAAATCATAATAGAATTATTGTTTAACTTTAAATTGTTGAAATTGATTTTTTCGATAAACAATAAAAAGGCCATTCCGCACAGAAAACCGATGACCGCAGGTAAAAAGGCGAATCTACCTAAATTTTGAGATTGCTCAACGGACGGAATAATAAGGCTCCATACTGAAGCCGCAATCATAATTCCTGCCGCAGACCCGTTTAGAAATGAGATGATATTTGTACTTATCCTGTTTTTAATAAATATTACACATAATGAACCGAAAGCAGTACCTATAAACGGTATTAATAAACCGATTGTGATATTGTAGAGCATATAACCACCATAAAACATATAATTTACAATATCTTATGCAAAATTAAAATAATTGTTAAATTTTGCTTAAAAATTTTAATGTTTATATTTTCCTGCTTTCAGTCAGGTGAAATTACAGAAAAATGATTAAGTTTTAATAAACATTGATGAAATTTTGTAATCTTATAATTAATTAATTAATAATATATTAATTTCTGTAAATTTATTGACAGATTTTATAAAATGTGCTAAAATATACCAAACCGTATGCAGAAATAGGTTTGTGCAATTAATTAACTTGTTTCTGCCGTGCGATTTTGTCCTTGGAGAGGGACAGAAAAAACTACTACATTTAGTAAAGGAATTGATTTTTAAATGAAAATCACAAAAAAACTCATCAGCGTGTTGTTGGCAATCCTTATGATTGTATCGACATGCGTCGTTGCCTTTGCGGCAGACGACAAACTATCAGAACAGTATTCAAAACTTCGAACCACGGCGTTCCGTGATGATTTCAACGGTAACAGCATTGATACCACAAAGTGGAACATTGTGCGCAGAAACTGGGGCGGAAATTCACCCGGTACCTCAGAAGAATACAACGGCGGTGTTGTTCCTGAGAATGTTTCAGTTTCTGACGGTATTCTTCACCTTGAAGCTCACGGAAACAATTACGAGGGCAATGTACTCGGTGTTAAAAGCTATACGAACAACTGTGCTGTTCGTGATGACGGCAAACGAGTAGGCGCTTGTATAGAAACTGTTGATTATTTTGCATCAGGTAGCTATGAGGTTCGTGCAAAGATGGCACCTGTTCTTGGTGCATGTTCAGCAATCTGGACATTCGGATACGATTATGATGCTGCAACCGATCATGAAATAAATCATGAAATTGATATTGAAATGCCCGGAAGACCTGATGTGGATTTACAGACAGGACAGGACTTCAACTATGCTCTCTGTAATACCTGGACGGGTGTTAATGTAGGTGAGTATACTTCAAAAGGAGTA
>JAZUIT010000018.1:0-6331 GCA_045642385.1 Acutalibacteraceae bacterium | reverse complement strand
TTGTCCCTCGATATATCTATATATTATCTTCGGGTCAATAAAATTGATTCTGTCCGCTTTTTTCCTATCCCCTTTATGTATTTTGACAAAAATAGGTTAAAAAATCAAAGAGTGCTGTAAAAAATTTATAGTTTTTTACAGCACCTTTTCTATTTTGCGATTTCCGGTGGGTCGGTATCTTTTATTGACATTATATAATATTTTTTATCTTTATTCTCTAATGCGATTTTCATATATTTTGACGGTTCCGGTGGAATCATTTTACCGTCTGCATCCGTTTCCCAATCCTGGGAACGCAGATACCCAACTGTCAGATAAATTATGTTGCTTTTTTTTGAAATATCGTAAACCTTAGGAATATATGTGGGCATAACACCGGTTATGGGTACAATGTAAGATTTTTTCGTTTCGTCATAGCTGAACAACTCACCTGCGTTTCTGTGTTCGGGTTTCACTTCATCACCGAACAAGGTTTTGTAGGAAACTTCTATTTCCTTTTGCGGGATTAACATCCCCTCATCGGAATATTCATACTCCGTGGGCTTAATGTCCTTGTTGAGTACCGCCCATATTGAAGCTTCCAAAAGCTGGGACATATCCGCCTTTGAAACATCATCAAATTCATCAGGGTCATTCATAACAACAGGAGCTAAAAACTTTTCATATTCTGCTTTTTGCTTTGATTGATTTGACAGGGTGGAAATTTTATTCACCCCGAAAATCACCGCACAGACAATTCCGAAAACAGCAAACAACAGAACAACAATTCCGATTATTACAGTTGAAACAGACCTTTTCTCAGCCACTTAATCACCTCGTCTGACCGTTGCCGACAATTTCATATTTATAGCTCACGAGAGTATCAATACCCAAAGGTCCTCTTGCGTGAAGCTTTTGAGTAGAAATACCGATTTCGGCACCGTAACCGAACTCGCCGCCGTCTGTAAATCTTGTGGAAACATTTACATAAACTGCCGCCGAGTCAACCTCATTCAAAAATTTTCTTGAAGCCTCCAAATTTTCGGTAACAATACATTCACTGTGACCTGTTGAATATCTGTCAATATGTGCAATAGCTTCGTCAATATCATTTACAACTTTAATTGAAATTTTATAATCAAGATATTCCGTTCCCCAATCTTCTTCGGTTGCGGGAATTACATTCGGGAGTACTGCCTGTACAAATTTATCGCCGTGAATTTCCACATTTTTTTCGGATAATTTTTTCTCAATAGCAATTAAAGCAAACTCTGCAATATCCTTGTGAATAAGCAGACTTTCACAGGCGTTGCAAACAGAAATTCTCTGAGTTTTTGCGTTGAAAATAATATTAGCCGCCATATCAATGTCAGCATCTTTGTCAACATAAATGTGACAGTTACCGCTTCCCGTTTCGATAACGGGAACGGTTGAATTTTCCACAACCGCCTTTATAAGTCCTGCTCCGCCGCGGGGGATAAGCACATCAACATATTTATTGAGTGTCATAAGTGCCTTCGAGCTTTCTCTCGATGTATCCTTAACGAGCTGAATACAATCAGCAGGCAGACCAACACTTACCAAAGCCTCACGCATAATTTCGGTAATGGCAAGGTTTGAATTGAAAGCTTCCTTGCCGCCTCTCAAAATTACAACATTACCGGCTTTAAGGCAAAGCACGGCGGAATCTGAGGTAACATTGGGACGGGCTTCAAAAATAACCGCAATAACGCCCATGGGAACGGTTCTTTTTGTAACAGTCATACCGTTTTTATTTACCACACCGTCAAGAACCTTACCTACCGGGTCTTTCATAGCGGCAACTTCGGCAGCACCCTTTGCCATATCTTTTATTCTGTCTTCCGTTAAAAGAAGTCTGTCGAGGAAACCTTCTTTTAAATTATTTTTCCTGCCATCTTCAATATCAATTTTATTTGCGGCAAGAATTTTATCTGAATTTTCTACCAATGCCTTTGCAATAGCATTGATAGCAGCGGTTCTTTTTTCGCTTCCTGCAACTGCAAGAGCTTTTTTTGCGGCAACCGCATTTTTACCTAAATCTTCAAGCATTGTTTTTATCCTTTCCACAGAAAAATGTTCCAACCTGATGACCGTCAAGCAGTCTGTAAATATTTTCGGGGTTTTCACCGTTCATAATTACGGTATCAATACCGGCATCACCGGTGATTTTTGCGGCATTGAGCTTTGTAACCATACCGCCTGTACCGAATTTCGTTGAACTGCCCCCGGCAAGGGACATAATTCTGTCATCAATTTCTTTTACAACCGGGATAAGTCTTGCGTTTTCGTCCTCGTGGGGATTGGAATCATAAAGACCGTCAATATCCGAAAGAATTATAAGCACATCCGCATTAACAACCTTTGCCACAATAGCGGAAAGTGAATCGTTATCACCAAACTCAATTTCCTCAACCGCCACGGCATCATTTTCGTTGACAATGGGAATACACCCGAACTCAAATAATTTTTCAAAAGAATTTTCTAAATTTTGCCGTCTGTCATTTATATCAACATCGTTTCTCGTAATAAGAAGCTGTCCTATATTGTGACCGTATTCCGAAAACAGCTTGTCGTACATAAACATCAGCTCACACTGTCCCACAGAAGAAGCCGCCTGTCTGCCGGGAATATCGGTGGGTTTTTGAACGAGGTTTAATTTTCCTACCCCTACACCGATAGCGCCGGAGGTTACAAGCACAATTTCCAGCCCTGAATTTCTCAAATCGGCAAGTACCTTTACAAGCTTATCCATTCTTCTGATATTTGTTTTTCCGTTTGGGTATGTAAGAGTGGAGGTTCCCACCTTTACAACAATCCTCTTAACATCCTTTGATACAGTCATTGTAAAATCACTCCTATGTAATCTCCAATATTTTACCATATTTATTAACAAAAATAAACCCTTTTAAGACAAAAATTAATAATCTGTAAAATGTTTTTTATTATTTATAATTACACTTGTAAATTTCCGAAAAATAAGGTAGAATGTAATTGTTAAAAGGGAGGCGTATACTATGAAACATTTTAAGAGATTATACATTATATCATTGGCGGTACTGATTATGTTCAGCTTCTCCGCCTGTAAAATTTACGGTGGCAGTGATAAAGAATCAACATCATCGGCAAATTTTGAAGATTTACTTACCGCAACAAATAAAGACGAAAAAATAACGGACTTTGAAGGTAACGAAATTGATGAAGAAAAAGCACAAAAGGAAATTGATGAATTTAATAAAGGCGAGGTTGTAATTTCCGAATCAAAGGCTTCCGCAACCAAAAAGTCAAAGACCACAAAAAAATCCGAAGTGGTAAACGGAACTACTAAAAAAACAAAAACCACAAAGAAGAATAAAGAGGACTTCTCTTTCCCGGCAAATTCAAATTTCAATGCACTTTATGAGGATTATTTTGCAAAGGGATTGTTCACCATTGACGGTACAATGATTGCCGAAATGGATGGTACGCAAATCAGTATGCCTTTCAAATTGGGTATGAACGGCGATAAGCAATATATTTACGCCGCGTTCACGCAGGAGGGTATTCAGGTTTCACTTATTGTAAACGAAAACAAGAGTTATCTTGTAATTCCTATGCTTAAATCTTACAGCGAGGTCGAAGATATGGATTTAAGCGGTGACGATGCGGTTTCATCACTTACATCCGATTTAACCTATGCTTCAACTAAGAAAGTTAAAATCAGTGATGAAATTTATGATTGCGAAGAAGTTAAAGACTCAGCGAATAATTCAATTTTCTTCTATTTCCAAAACGGTGAGCTTAAAAGAATAAAATTCTCCGATGCTGACGGAGCATCACTTTTGAAGGTAAACAGTATTATTCCTACTGTCAACAAAAAGGATTTCAAAGTTCCCTCCGGTTACAATAAAGTCAATTTGGATAAGCTTTTCGGAGAATAATAAGGAGATTAATTATGAAAAAATTTAAGAAAATTTCAGCGGTACTGTTGGCGCTGGTACTTGCATTTTCCATGGCGTTACCGGGCTTTGCCGCAAAGACCATCAAGGTTTCGTCGGTAACATTGAGCTACAACTATTTAAAATGGATTCCGGGCAAAGCCGGTACATTGAGGGCGACCGTTAAGCCCACAAATGCAACAAACAAGGCTTTGGTTTGGAAAACCTCTAACGCTAAGGTTGTTACGGTAACACAAACCGGTAAAATTGCCGCAAAGGGTATCGGCTCATGTACAATCACAGCCACCGCAAAGGACGGAAGCGGCAAAAGAGCAAGCTGTAAAATTGTTGTAAACAGAGCAGTAAGCAGTATCAAATTGAATGTAACTGCCGTTAAATGGGCATCCGGCAGAACAGGTACATTGAAAGCCACGGTTTCCCCGTCAAATGCCGAAAACAAAGCGGTTTCGTGGAAATCTTCAAATACGAAAATTGTTACTGTTGACAGCACAGGTAAATTCACCACAAAAGCAAAGGGCAACGCAACCGTTACCTGCACCGCAAAGGACGGAAGCGGGAAAAAAGCCACCTGTAAATTTGTAGTTTTGCAGGGCGTAACCTCAATAAAATTAAATTACACAGCGAAAACAATTTACACAATCGGCAACAGATTCGGTTTGAAAGCTACCGTTTCACCCGCAACTGCATACAACAAAGCGGTCACATGGTCTTCTTCAAATACAGCAGTCGCAACAGTGAATACAAACGGAACCGTTACCGCAAAGAGCAGCGGTATGGCTACAATTACTGCCACCGCAAAGGACGGCACGGGCAAAAAAGCCTCCTGCGTTGTTACCGTTTCAAAGGCAGTAGACAGTTTAGACTACAAAGCATACTACGAAAAATATTTTAAATCAGGCAGTTATACAATTAACGGAAGCTTGTATATCAAAGATGATGCAGACGAAATAATTAAAATGTCAGACAAAGCAAGCTTCGGCATTACTCCGACACTTACTTATATGTCAATGGATTTAACATCTATGCTTGAATCGGTGGCAGGTGAGGAAGAATTCGGTGACATCTTAAAGAGCATTAAAGTTGTTAAAAATGCAAAGGGAACTTATATGCTGGCTGATGCAAGTATCTGCAAATTCTACTGCACACCTGAGGACCTTGGCGGCGAAATTGATGATGCTTTTACTGATATTAATATCGGAGATGCCGTTACGGGTTTGAGCTTCGTAAAAAAAGATACAAAAACGCTTTTCGGCACAAAATATGATACCGAAATTTTTAAAACAAAATCCGGAAGCATAACAGAATTTTGTTTCTTGAACGGTGTTTTGAAATATATGGTTATAGGTGACGAACTTATAATTAAAATTTCCGGTATTTCAGCCGGTGTTACGGCAAGTAATTATTCCATACCGGCAGGATATATAAGCTTAGACGCATTTATGAAAATTGCAGATTTGTTAGGATAAGGAGAGAAAAACATGAAAAACACTAAACGCATTTTATCTGTACTGTTTGCATTGCTTATGGCATTGTCAATGGTAG
The DNA here is from genome assembly GCA_045642385.1 of Acutalibacteraceae bacterium. Classification (GTDB taxonomy): domain Bacteria; phylum Bacillota; class Clostridia; order Oscillospirales; family Acutalibacteraceae; genus RGIG2945. The sequence continues at coordinate 854 of JAZUIT010000018.1, read as the reverse complement.
TCCCCGCATTTGCGGCAACAGTTAAAGTAACATCCGTTACCGTTGGACATACCGCATTGAAGCTTATTCCGGGAAAATCATACACGGAAAAAGCAACTGTTAAGCCCGCAAACGCAACAAACAAGGCTGTAACATGGAAATCATCAAACACAAAGATAGCTACCGTTAGCCAGTCCGGTACAATTACGGCAAAGGCAAAGGGTACAGCTACTATTACCGTAACCGCAAAGGACGGGAGCGGCAAAAAAGCCACCTGCAAAGTTACAGTAGGCAAACCTGTTACAAGCGTAAAATTAAACGCCACAGCCAAAACAATATACACAGGTAAAACATTTACATTAAAACCGACTTTTGCTCCTACGGATGCGGTAAATAAGCTTGTATTGTGGTCAAGCTCCAATCCGAAGGCTGCAACCGTAAACAGTAACGGTGTTGTTACCGGTAAAGCAAGAGGTTCAACAACAATTACCTGCACAACAAGGGACGGAAGCGGCAAAAAAGCTACCTGTAAAATTACCGTTGTACAGTCCGTAACTTCAATTAAGCTTGACAGAACGGCAATAAATGCTACAAAATACGGTATAAATTACAGAATCACTCCCACAATCTCCCCCACAACCGCGTATAAAAAGACGGTTACATGGTCTTCATCAAATACAAAAGTGGCAACTGTTTCCAAGACGGGTGTTGTTTCTACAAAAGCATACGGTACCGCAACAATCACCTGTACTGCGGCTGACGGAAGCGGTAAAAAAGCAACCTGTAAGGTGACTGTTTCCAATCCTGCTGTAAGTGTTGCTCTTGACAAAACAGCGATAAATTCAGTTACAATCGGTGCAAAATATACTTTGAAA
>JAZUIT010000017.1:0-2070 GCA_045642385.1 Acutalibacteraceae bacterium | reverse complement strand
GTTTTGCTGTGCGGTATTTGTATTTGACTGTTGATATAAGCCCTGAAGATTAGCCGGATTTGCCATACCACCCGATGCCATATTAAGCCCCATAAAGCCCATCATGGCACCGTTGGGGTTAGAAGCGGCGGCACCGTACGCAGCTGCTGCGGCGTCACCCATTCTTCCTGCCATCATATTCGGATTATTTCCGAATGTTGCGGCATCCTCAATGACCTGAATTTTTTTCATATCCTCTTCACTCAATGTAATCGGATTTAAAGCAATTGAAACAACTGTTAAGCCACGGGTCAATGTCCATTTTTCCGAGAGTACCTCACGCATTGCTTCCTCAAGTTCAAACTGATGTGCGGGAATTTCGGCAGGGTGCAATTGCAACATAGACAGTTTACCGAAAGCAGGTTGAAGACCACTCACAAATTCAGTACGGAGCTGTTCATAAATTTCTGACTTATCATAGGAATATTCCACATTACCGCACACCTTTGTATAAAACATAAGCGGATCGGTAATTCTGAAAGTGAAAGTACCGTTACATCTTAAATTAACAGTTCGGTCAAGGCTTATGCTTTTATTTACAACACGGAACATTATGGGATTGGAGGTGCCGAATTTATTGTCCATTATTTCCTTAGTATTGAAATAATAAACTCTTTGGTCTTTGCCTGTATCACCGCCGTATGTAAAACGCTTGCCTATTGTTGAAAAAGTATTTTTAATTGCTTCACCTAAATTACCGGTAAATATACTGGGTTCGGTAGAACTGTCCCATGTAAATTCTCCCGGTTCGGCACAAACCTCAACCACCTTACCCTGTTCAACAATTATCATACATTGTCCGTCGGCTACTGAAATTCCGGAACCGTTAGAAATAATATTATCATTTCCTTTTGTATTAGATGACTTTGCCCCTATTCTTTTCTGACCTTTTACAACAAGTGTATCATCATCAATTGCATCACAATAGAAAAATTCTTTCCACTGGTCAGCAAAAACACCGCTGACTGAATTTAATCCGGCTTTAATAAGTCCCATAAGCTCGTCCTCATTTCAAAATTATTCTGTTTTCATTATATAGCCTATAATTATTTTTGTCAAACAAAAAACACAAACATTTTTTATTAAGCTAAATAAAGGACTGCCACCGAAGTGACAGTCCCGTAAATCTATTAAATTTTATTTAACAAAAGATAATCCCGCTATGACATTTTTGAAAGCTGTAATAATTGATTTAATAAATTCAACTATCATATTTATAATGTTTGTAACTGTATTTTCTTCTGTCTTTTCTGTTGAAGCATCAGGATTCTGGCTGATAAGGTTATCATACTGAGCCTTTAATTCGCTGTTTGAACCTGACTGGTTAACTTTTTCTAACAACAAACCTGCCTGATTAAGAATATCAACATCTGACTGGTCAACTGCACCGTCATGGTTACAATCAGCAGCCATATATACAACTTCTCCGACATCTGCTTTGGTAAGCATTCCGTTTGCAAGGAAGCTTACTATAACTGCATCGGTTCCGTCATATACGCCGTCACCGTTTACATCACCGAATAAAACTGTCTTGTAGAAATCAACTACTTCACCGTTTCTGCAAACATTGACTGTTGTGCCTGTTCCGATTGTTTCGGTATCGTACTGAATTGTTAAGCCGGCTTCAGTTGTCTGAATAAAGGAATCAAGGTTTTTAAGGTCAGCCTCTATACCGCAGATTATTCCGTTATCATAGTCAATAGAAACTGTTGATTCAAACTTGGGAACGATACCCGCTACTTTGACAAGGCAGAAATCTTTATATCCGCCGTCTACTGTTTCAACAACGATAACCGTTGAACCAGCTTTCTTTGCAGTAACAACACCGTTTGCAACGGAAGCTACATCTGCATTTAAAGAACTCCATGTTACATTCTTATTTTTAGCTGTTTCCGGAAGAACCTGAGCTGTAAGAGTAACAGTGTTGCCAATGAACATATTTTCCTGGTTTGAACTGATCTGAACTGCTCTGACGCCGTCAGTACCGCCAACGGTGATAGCATATTCCTCGAAATAATCGCAGTGCTTACA
>JAZUIT010000016.1:0-8192 GCA_045642385.1 Acutalibacteraceae bacterium | reverse complement strand
CTGCCTTTAATTTTCTTGTTGATAAAACTATTCTCAACAAAACTGTCGCCACCGCAATGCCGGCGACAACCGCCAAAATATCCACTCCGTAAAGTGACGGGGAAATATACCCGAAAAACGGAACCGAAAACAAATACTTTCCTACGATATGGGAAGCTTCAACCCTTGCCGGGTCAGCAACATCATTCTTATCCCCTTTTGTAAGAACATTTCTGTTTTTTGCATCAATTTCTACAATTCTATGCGTTGTAAACTCTCCGTCTTTGCCGTGATAAAATGTAATCACATCACCGACTTTTAATTTTTCAAAGGAAACTTTTTTGGTGAAAATTACATCGCCCTTTGAAAACTGAGGTTCCATACTGCGACTGACAACCGTATAACCCTTCGTACCGGTTACAAGCATAGTACCTGCAAACAAAATAACAACGGAAGCAACAATCAATAAAATGTTTAAAACTATATTTTTAACCGTTTTCATTGTTTATAACAAACACTCCGATATCCGTCCAGTCAACACCCTGTTGCTTTGCCTGAACAGTCAATACTATATCTAAATCTGCACCTGAATAACTACTGTCACAGCTTTCCTTGCAAACTATACTGTCAATTATCGGTATCGCTTTTTCAGTTTCGGTTGCTTCTAAACCACTAATCACAAAATAACCACTGTCTTCACTAACATCATCAGATTTATTTATTTCAAAACCGGCAGAATCCGATGTATCATTTACCGAAATATCAACTTTGACTCTGACATCGGTAACTATATCGGAATTATTTGTAACTTTAACATCTGAAAGCACAGTATCACCCGGAAGTAACAAAGCTTCCGTATCAAACGAATTTTCATACGCAATACCTATGCTGACATCAGCAACCGTGAATACTATTGAGTGTTTTTCTTCTTTTGCGGTTGCAAACCATGCAAATGTACCCTTGTACAAACCCATACAAAATACAGAACAGACTACTAAAACCGCACTAATTATCCTTTTTTTCATCGGTTTCTTTCATCCTCCTCTTATTTAATCTGAAAACCTCAATTTCGACGGATAGCCATACTATCAAAATCGAAGCTGTAATAATAACACCTGTCCGTGATGTAACTGCCATAACAACATATCCCGCAACGGGTGCCGAATATTTGACCTTTCCCAACACTCTTTCATACTTTGCAGGCTCCGGGTCATCAACATTATTTGCATCACCACGAGTGTATAACAGTTTATTTTTACTGTCAATTCTGACTACACGGTGAGTAAATCTTCTTGTAGTATCAGCAGACTGAAATGTCAGAACATCTCCCACCGTAATATCGTCAAAATCAATTTTTTCAACAAATACAATACTTCCCTGAGATATTGTCGGTTCCATGCTTTTTGTTCTGACATAATAACCTGACAAACCGAACAGCTTCAAAAACAATGTCGTTCCTATAAACCACAATGCTACAATCGAAATAATTGCAGTAAATATACTATTTATCAGTTTCGGATTTATCCGCTTCATCAGTATCTTTCCCACTTGCCACAATTTTTTTAATATTTACCATTTCAGTACAGACAATAATCATCAACGGCAAAATCAGTGCCAAAAACATAACCCAGCCTTTTGAAAAAATTTTATATATTTTTCCGATTATGTTAGAATGAGCGACAACTTTACCTATCAGCTGCGACCTACCAACCGAATAATCATCCGGTATGTCATTTGCAATACCCTTGGTCACAAAATACCGCTCATTATTTCCGTCAAGTTCTATTTTATATATTCTGTGTGTATTAGGTTTATTTAAAATCTCCGGGTCCTTTGAATAGAAACAAATATCGTCACCCACAGAAAGCGTTTTCATATCAACATCTTTTACAAAAACTATGCTTCCCACACAGTATACCGGCTCCATACTACCGGTTTCAACCGTTAAAATTCTGTACCCGAAAATCTGCGGAACACCTTTCTTACCGGTAACAAGAACCATTATAAATGCTATCAACCCAACGGCAAAAACAAGATAGCTCAGGATATTAATTGAAATTTTTAAAATTTTCTTCAAGCACTTCATTCTCAATATCAATAAACACTCATTATGTAGTAGTATCTTTTTCTTCTTCTACAAGCAAATTCATTGTGAGCTTCTGCTTACTCATCATATTATGTTCATCGCCCTTATCTTCTCCGGGAAAGCTAAACTTAAATTCAATACTCTTTTTCAGATCTGCACAGTCCTCAATCAGATACATTATTTCATCTGAAAAAGGAACAGTTTTCCAAGCATCACCACTACCGCTATCGCGAACTAAACATTGCAAATAATCTCTTACATCGTAGTCACTTGACTCACTTTCACTACTATCGAAAGTTAAATGTAAACCGACATTAAACACCTTATCCGGAGCATTGGTAACATCTAACCGATAAACATATTCATTACCCGGTACAATCTTCACTTCATCATCTTCTAACGGTTTTCCTTCTCCGTCAAAAAGCTGATACTGAATTTGTTCATTTCTGATAGAAGCATTTATATTTTTGACACTGGCAAATACATTTTTAGCAAACCATCCCAAAGTTACCGCAACCAGCAGAAGGGCTACCGAAATAATCAATATTGCATTTTTAACTGACTTTTTGCTCATTAATTTTTTCATAACTAACCCTCCTACCGGTTAAAATTTAAGAGTTTAATTTGAAACAAGCTTAACTAAGCTATTCCAAACAGACCTGATGCCCCAAACTTCTGATTCACAGACCTGTACTGTAATTGTTATCAGACTGGTATCCTGAATTTTTGATTTTTTCTCTTCTTCTCCGTCTTTGTAGCTGAACTTAACAAAATATCTGTTTGTATTCTCATCCAAAACTACTACTAAATTATCTGTTTTATTATCAACGCTGTGAATTGCATTTACGGAGCTTATTTCATAGCCTTCGGGAAGCTTTGCATCAATATAGAAACCGTTCTTACCTCTGGCGACAGAAACATTGTCAAGAATTTTCTTTTCTGTTTCCTGTCCGTTAATTGAAGTAAAGAAGTTTTCTGATGTTTCACTATTCTTATGCGGTAAATAAATCAAACCGCCGATTATCTCATTTTCGAGAGGTGATGAATTATCTTCATCATTTTCAAAAACTACATTGATTCCAAACTCAACGCTTACCACGGACATCTCAGTATGTCTTTTTGCAGAGTAACCGCCATCAGTTGTCTTATCAAGCATAAAATCAACCTTAACAGTATCAGCATTTTCTTCATATTCGGATGTTACCTTGCCAATACAAGTGTTGCTATCATCATAGGTTATATCAAGATAATCAATGATATCTTGCTTCATTGTTACGCTCTGCTTACTACTGTCATTATCGACATCACTGAATTTAACTGTTCCGTAATTATCAACGCTGCCTCTGTTTGCCCCTATTGTGAATACGATAGGTGTGACGGCAAACAAAAATCCTTTTTTGTAATCAGACGAAGAACTACTGCTGAATGTAAAAGGTGTAGCATATGTACTTTCAGAAGTACTCCATCCTTCTCTTTCTGCTGACATCATTTTCTCGGTTGAAAAAGCACTAATACTGCTTTCACCTGCTTCTTCATCTTCCGCACCGATTTTAGTGGTAAGAGAAGTATTCTGTAAGTCATAAACGCAGTTTTCAATCTTTGCACCGGAGCCTGACGAGCCTGCAATCAATCCAACATTAGTTGTGTCAACATCATTGCTGTTAATTGAAGATGCATAGGAAGAATTTGATAACTTTGTACCTGATTCAAGCTGACCGGCAATACCGCCGATATAACAACTTTCACCTGTTGAGCTTATAAACAATGTTGATAAGCAATTTGTTACATTAGCATTTTCCTGTCCTGTTTCAGTCGTTGTCTTCTCAGAACCAACCACGCCTCCGATTACCGCTGAATTAGCACTACTGTCAATATAACCGGAAGTGATACAATTATTAACCTTTCCACCACCGTTTACGCTTCCGACCAATCCTCCGACAGAGCTTTCTGAGTCAGTAGCACCTATTGTTAAATCAACATTTACATAACAGTTTTCGATAACACCGCCGGCATCAACTTCGTTCGCAAGAATACCGATCGAACCGGAAGCATTTGAAATTGTTCCCTCAGCATCATAAATACCGACATTCTTAACCGTTCCGTCAACATTACCAAACAGACCTGTTGCGGTATCTGACATTACAAAGGACTTGATTGCTTTGTAGTTTCCGTCAAACTTACCGGACATTTTTTCAATCGGGTACACAAGTGAGCCGTCTGTATTTTTATACAAATCATCAGACAAATCCGCAAAGTCAACATCACTGTCTAACTTATAGTAAATTTCCACATCATTTCCGTAATAAGCAAGCGATGCAAATTCATCCGGTGTACTGATAAGATACGGTGAATCCTCTGTGCCCAAACCACCATGGAAATTCGGATTTACAGATCCTACGGTAGTCATAGTAATAACTAAATCCGACTTATACCCTTCAACATATTTAGGCTTGATATTTACGGTTGATGTCATATTGACGGTTCCCGCTGTTGTTTTTGAAGTAAGGTATGGATCCGAATATGCAAATTTAGTATTATAACCGTCGGAAAAGCTGTATGTTACATTATTCTTATCACAGGCACCTACTTTTGCAACCTTTTCAAAGCTTATGGGCAAGTTGTCAACATAGTGGCTGTTCTTTGTATTCAATGCCACAGTACTGAGCTTTGAATAATTCCTGATTATATCTGCCATTCCGAGGAAATCAGTACCTTCGTCCTCATAGTTAACTACTGATTTCAACTGAGGATAAACATCGCCACCGACAACGAATTTTCCACCGGGGTTGAAGCTGAATACATTCTCTGTAATAGCAGCATCACCTAAAATTCTGTATGTATCCTTACCGGCAATTGCTTTATCGGCTACAACATTACTCAGCGTACCGGAATTATTTGAACAGAATATACTCTTCTCAGACAAGCTATCAGCAGCAGAACTGTCTGACAATTTTATTGCTCCTGCCGCATAGGCATTGGTTATTGAACCGTTGTCAGTAGCATTTGTACCGGCAAATGCACCAAAATTGCTTTCAGAATTACAGGATACATTTGCTCTTGAATAGGAATCTTCAATAGTTCCCTCGTTGTATCCTACAAATCCGCCGCAGTCTGTACCGCCGGAAACAGCGCCCATTGCAACTGCATTCTTAATTGTACCGGTATTCTTTCCGCACAAACCGCCCGATTTACCCGTGGAAGTAACATCAGCATTTACTGTAACAGGGAATGCAACATCGCGGGCAAAACCAATCTTACCGTTATTAACTGCGACAAGTCCACCTGTAAATCTTGAATTTCCTGCAACTGTTACTTCAGCCGCGGAACTCAGAATACTGCCGTTATTCACAGCCGCCGATGCAGCAACATTAGAATTTCCGTTATTCTTCTGAACTGTACCGTTAATAAGTACATTCTTGATTATACCTTCATTCGTTCCGATTAATGCCAAATCTTCATTTGTTGATGCAGTTTCATTGATTGACATATCTTTTACATATATATCGTGAATTGAAGAGTTTTCATCAATCACTTTAAACAATGCACTGCCGTCGGAATAATTGTTAATCGAACAGCCGCAACCGTCAATATCAATACCGTGGTAAGTAAACGGACTGCCTGTAACTGTTTCCTCATAGCTGTAACCGCTTCCTCCTGTTACAGAAGAACCTGTCAATGCGGTTAAATCCGACGCATCTATATCAAGCATAAGCTTGTAATAAATCTCCGGATTATCCGCAAATCCATCAGCAGTAAGATTCGTAACCGGTCTTTCAAGCTCATCAATATGTGTGAACCACTTATTATGAAGATCCGAAATTCCACTTGCCTGAGCATCCGAAATACCTATGTATTTGAAATCATTAACACCTGAAATCAAGTATGGATATTCCTTTGTACCGCACATCATAGCACAGTCTACACCGTAATCTCTGTATGCGTATTCTCTCTTATCTTTAACATTTACACCAAGAACAATTCTTTCCTGAGCATTCTTTGTTCTTACAGGTGTAACTGCATTGCCCTGGATTATATAGTTTTTAACTTCACTTTCCGAAGTCGGGGTCCATTCGAGTTCTTCTCCTGCCACCTCTGTTGGAACGGTAAATGCCATGGTTAAACCTCTACCGTTCTTAACCGACTCATCTCTTTCATCATAAATAACCGCTATAACACTAAGTATGGACGGATATTTTACTTTTTCGGAAACGCCGTCTTTCATAAATGCATTTAAGTACGGGTATGCACTATCGGATGCACCCCAACTACTTGCTGAGAAAGCGGTGTTAAACCTGAACATACCGTCGCTGTTAATTTGGTCAAAGCACAGCTCTCGTGTAGGTACACCCTTAACGGAATCAGCAAGATTTCCGTCACTTCCGTTACCGCCGACAGCATACAGATAATCACTGCCGATGGTCTGTCTGTTACTGTCAAATACGCATCTCAACGGTAACATATCCGCATATCCGACAATTGCACCAACATATTTACCGCTGCCGTCCGACGGTACGCAACCGGTTGTTGCACCGATAAACTGTACAGAGTTAGAAGTATAAGTATTTTCAGTCTGAGTTCTGGAAATACCGCATACTCCACCGGCAGCAGCCAAACCTGTAACAGTTTTGTCATCAGCCATAGAAGCACTTACCGAGGAACTTGTGTAATAATCTTTAACAGCTGTCTTTTCACCAACATATCCCGAGAATCCGCCGACACCGCAATTAGAACCGGCTACAACATTGCCTATTTCATGAACATCGACATTACCGCTTGAGAAACAAATTGTGATATAGTGATATCCGGAGTCCGCTGAACCGTTACTGACAATACCGGCAAAACCGCCGATGCCGCAATCCTCACCGCTTACAAAATCATTTACCTCTGCGACACTTACATTGCCTGAGGCAAAGCACGCCTCGACACCTGCATTTTCTACATCTGCACTAATCTGACTGTCTTCGGTTGCATACTGTAAATCAATTTTTCCTGCAAAACCGCCGACACCGATTTGTTTGCTATCAGCATCCATAACCGCGCTATCGACAGTTACATCACCGGTAGCAAAACTGTTAACGATTGACTTAACCTTTGCCGAACCGATTAATCCGCCGACAAAAGATGAACCATTAACATCAGTACCGCAGGAACAATTATCAATTACGGTATTTTTACCCTCTGCACAACCAACTAATCCGCCGACAAAACTTCCGCTGCCTGTAATTCTACTCTCACCGACAGACTTTCCGATTTCACAATTCGAGAGCTTGACATTATCGCCCACTCTTCCGACTAAACCGCCTACACAATCAGCGTTAACATCTACATTGATATTGTTAACAGTCAAATCTTTAATTTCAGTCGTTTTATAATCTGTTCCGTACGCTTCGGTAATAAATCCTGCATTTGCAAGACCCGGCTCACTTGAAGTAACCGAAATTCCCTGAATTGTATGGTTATGACCGTCCAAAACAGACTCACACAGCTTAAATCCGTTAAACGGCTCTTCGCTGTATACATCTATATCAGCAGAAATATGAACTGTCTTTCCTGAGAAGCCTTTATCTGTTACACTATCATTATTTCCTTCGACAGAACGGAAGAATCTGTCAAAAATCGAATTACCGTCTTTTTGGGTAAGCTCACGCAACTGGAACTCAGTAAAGATATAAATATCATTTTTGGTAGTTTTAAACGGAATTTTTATTTCTCTTTCGCTACCTCCTACACTTACAATTACAGTAGGAACACGACGGTCGAAATTATCATAACCGTAAGGACTTACAATTCCGTCTGTAACACTTTCCTCATAATTGTTTATTATATTAAACCTGTTTCTGTATATGTATGTTTCATTTTCATTTTCGGTTTTAACATCTTTAAATAATACATCAACAGTTCTGTCACCTGAACCGGTACTTCCAGCTTCTCTGTTACCGTACAAATTGACATCATAATGTTCATCGTAATCTTCATCGTAATTATTGCCGTCATTCTCGTCATAATAACCGATAAAAGCATCATCACCGAAATCAGGGAATAACTTTGAAGACTTAAATGTAACATTTTCATTTCCTAATTTATTAGAGATTGACAACACACTTGTATAACCCGTTGTGATATCGGT
>JAZUIT010000015.1:0-6038 GCA_045642385.1 Acutalibacteraceae bacterium | reverse complement strand
ACTCGGTTCCCGTATTTTTACGGCTGCCGAACAGAATGACGGTTCATCACTCGCAGCACCGAGGAGAGAAAAAAGATCATTACGCAGAAGACTTCGCAGACACAGACACAGAAATGAAAGAATAAGAAACCTGATAATCTGTGACAAAATTTTATCGCAGGAAGAGCTTGAGCATTTATTTGACGGTAAATTATCCGATATTTATGAGCTTAGAGTAAAAGCTTTGGACGAAAAGCTCAGTAATGGTGAATTTGCCAGGGTGCTTATTAATCTTGCTCAGCGCAGAGGATTTAAGTCAAACAGAAAAAATGCCGACGGAGATAAAGAGGCAGGAAAACTGCTTAAAGCTGTAAACGAAAATTCCGCGCTAATGGCAGAAAAAGGGTATAGAACCGTTGCGGAAATGTATTTTAAGGATGAAAAATTTTCCGAGTATAAGAGGAACAAGGGCGAAAACTATACAAATACTATTTCACGAGCTATGGTTGAAGATGAAATCCATAGAATTTTTGAAGCACAGCGTCAATTCGGCAATACATTTGCAACATCTGATTTAGAAGAACAATATGCGGATATCGTGTTTCTCAACGCTCATTTGAAGAGGGTCCCGGCGGTAACAGTAAATACGGCGGAAACCAAATTGAAAAAATGATGGGTAAATGCACACTTATTCCCGATGAGCCGAGAGCGGCAAAAGCATCCTATTCCTTCCAGTTGTTTTCACTATGGCAGAAAATAAACAGCATTCGTATTATTTCGTACGGTGACAGTAGAAACTTAACAGATGCAGAGAGAAAGGAAATTTTTGACCTTGCACATACAAAGGCAAGCTTAAAATTTTCCGACATAAGGAAAAAACTGAATTTACCTGACGATGAGCGTTTTAATCTGCTAAACTATACTAAATCGGTTGAAGAAACAGAAAAAGCGACTTTTAACTATTTAAAAGCTTATCACGAAATACGCAAGGTGCTTGATAAAGTAAGCAAAGGCAGAATAAAATACTTATCCCGTGAAACGCTTGACAAAATCGGGTACATATTTACGGTATATAAAAATGATGAAAAAATACACGAAGCGTTAAATACACTTGGGCTTGAAAAATACGATGTTGAAGCACTTGAAAATTTGTGTAATTTCAGCAAATTCGGTCATATTTCCGTAAAGGCTTGTGATATGCTTATCCCGTATTTGGAACAGGGAATGCAGTATAACGAGGCTTGCGATGCGGCAGGCTTTGACTTCAAAGGTCACAACGGTGAAAAATCTATGTTTCTTCCCGGGTATGCTCCGGAGCTTGCAGATTTAACAAATCCGGTTGTAAAAAGGTCGGTATCTCAGACAATTAAGGTTATTAATGCCATTGTGCGTGAGCAAAACGAAAGCCCCGTGTATATTAACATTGAGCTTGCCCGTGAGATGTCGAAAAACTTTAATGAGCGTCAGAAGAGTATCAAACAAAATCAGGAAAACCGAGCCGCAAATGAAAGAGCCTTAGAGGAATTAAGAAGTGAATTTCATTTGCTTTACCCAAGCGGACAGGATTTAGTTAAATATAAGTTGTGGAAAGAGCAGGACGGAATTTGCCCGTATTCATTGAAAAAGATAGAAATTGAACATCTGTTTGATGCAGGTTATGCAGAGGTTGACCATATTTTCCCATACAGTATATCCTTTGACGATTCCTATAAAAACAAGGTTCTTGTACTTGCAAAAGAAAACCGTGACAAGGGTAACAGACTGCCATTGCAATATCTGACAGGTAAACGCAGAGATGACTACATAGTATGGGTAAATAATAATATAAGAAACTACCGTAAAAAGCAAATAATGCTCAAAGAAAAAATCAGTCAGGAAGACAGAGATAATCAGAAGCAGAGAAGCTTACAGGATACACAGTATCTCAGCAGATTTTTACTTAATTATATTAATGACCATATGGAATTTGCTCCGTCAAAATCCAAGAAAAAGAGAGTTACTGCCGTCAACGGTGCCGTGACATCTTATGTAAGGAAACGGTGGGGTATTTCCAAAATCCGTGAAGACGGCGATTTGCACCATGCGGCTGATGCGGCGGTAATTGCCTGTATAACTGACGGTATGATTAAGCGTATTTCCGGTCACAGCAAATACAACGAAACCAGATATATGGTTTCTTCGGAGGATAATCCTACAAATGTTGTTGACCTTGTAACAGGTGAAATTATTGACACATTCCCCTATCCGTGGCCGACATTCAGGAAAGAGCTTGAAATACGCCTTATGGATAATCCGAAGCGATTACTTGACGAAGTATATCTTCCCAATTACTCCTCCGAGGATATAGAGGAAGTCAAGCCCTGTTTTGTTTCGAGAATGGCAACGAGGAAAATAAAGGGTGCCGCCCATGAAGCCACAATCAGAAGTCCCAAGCTTCTTAATGAAGGAAAGGTTGTAACAAAAACGGCACTTACGGATTTAAAATTAAAGGACGGAGAAATTGACGGCTATTACAATCCGGAAAGCGACAGATTGCTTTATGAGGCATTGAAGGCACAGCTTATTGCATTTAACGGTGATGCAAAAAAAGCCTTTGAACAGCCGTTTTACAAACCCACAAAATCCGGCGAACCGGGACACCTTGTAAAAAAAGTAAAAATTTACGAAAAGTCATCTCTTAATGTCAGCTTAAACGACGGTAAGGGTGTGGCATCAAATGACACCATGGTCAGGATTGATGTTTTCTATGTTGAAAATGACGGCTATTATTTTGTACCCATTTATGTTGCAGATATTATTAAGGACAAGCTTCCGAATAAAGCAGTTGTTGCACATAAACCATATACGGAATGGAAAGAGATGTCAGATGAGGATTTTGTTTTCTCGCTGTATCCGAATGATTTAATTTCGGTAAAATCAAGCAGGCCCATAAAAATGTCCGTAAAGCTTAAAGAAAGCACATTACCGAAAAAACATACTGCAAAAGATGAATTACTTTATTATATAAAATCAGGAATCAGTACCGGTTCTATAACGGTGATCAACCATGATGATGCTTATGTTTTACCGAGCTTAGGAATAAAAACATTGCAATCCATAGAAAAATACGAAGTTGATGCGTTGGGCAACTGCCGTAAAGTGGGAAAAGAAAAAAGGCAGTCATTCGGTAAATAATTATGGCATATAAGAATATTTTTATTGCAAACACCGCAAAGCTATCTTCAAAAAATGAACAGTTGATTGTTGACAATGGGGAAAAATTTTCATTCCCCATTGAAGACATCTGTTGTGTCTTGGTGGAGGATTACCGTTCCACACTTTCAACCGCCCTGATTTCCAAATTTGCGGAGGCAGGGGTAACACTTATTATTTGTAACGAAAAACACATTCCCACCGCCGCTTTAAATCCTATAAATTGTTATTCAAGGCAGTTAAAACAGATTAATCTGCAAATCAACTCAACCCTCCCCTTTAAAAAGAATATATGGCAACAGATAGTAAAAGCGAAAATCACAAATCAGGCAAAATGCCTTGAAATATGTGGTGCGGAGGGCTATGAGCAATTAAAAAGTATGGCAAATACGGTAAAATCCGGTGACCCGTCAAATGTTGAGGGCAGAGCGGCAGCATTTTATTTTAAAAAACTTTTCGGCAAGGAGTTTCGCCGTTCGGAAGAAACTCCCTTAAATGCAGCACTAAACTACGGTTATGCACTCATCAGGGCGGTAATTTGCCGTACCTTATGTCTGTACGGGTTTGAACCATCGTTAGGTATTCATCATTGCAGTGAGCTTAATAACTTTAATCTTGCCGATGATATAATCGAGCCTTTCAGACCTTTTATTGATTTAACCGTCAAAAAAACTCTTTTTGACTTTAATGAATTTGATACAAGAGACAAGGCGGAGCTGTTAAAATCATTGAATGCAACAATGCTGATAAAAAATCAAAATCAAAGTATCGCCAATGCAGTTGAAATTACGGTTCAAAGCTATACACAATGTTTAAAAACTGGAAAACCCGACATAATTTTACCCGTTTTAACGGATATTAATTACAGAAATTATGAGTAAATTTATGAGAATGCTTGTTTTTTTCGATTTACCCGTTGATACCAAAAGTAACCGCAGAGCAGCAACACAGTTCAGAAATTTTCTTTTAAAAGACGGTTACTATATGGTGCAGTTTTCCGTATATGCAAGAGTATGTCACGGGTACGATTCCGTTGAAACCCATAAAAACAGACTGTCCGCACACTTGCCGGACAACGGCTCCGTGCGTTTACTCGTCATAACCGAAAAGCAATATGAATCTATTGAAATATTGGTGGGTAATTATAAAAAGGAAGACGCACCGATAGAATTTGAACAGATTACTTTTTTGTAGTTGTTTGTTTGCAAATAATATGGTATAATAAGCAAAATGTTACTATCTTGTTGTAGTTCCCTGACAGTTCTTGGTATGGTATAATACAAGAATAACAGCATTAAAATCACCGATAGTTGTAGTTCCCTGACAGTTCTTGGTATGGTATAATCAGTCGTCTTGATGTTAAACGCACAGAAAAGTTGTAGTTCCCTGACAGTTCTTGGTATGGTATAATAGAAACTGTCAAAAGCCCGGTTGTTTCATGGCAATCGGGCTGTTTTCCTTTGTAAAAAAACAATGATTTTATAGTTTTTTTCGGTAAAGTAGGCATTTTACAAAAAATACAAGCTCATGTTTTCGTGTGCGAATAAAAATACCTGCCGCCACCGTCAAAATCGTTGCATTTCCCCGAAAATCTGTAAAATGTATATAATTCAAAAATTTTTTAAAAAAGCAGTAAGGAATATTGATTATCTTATTGCTTTTTTTATTTCTTTTTGATATAATATACGAGTATAGGATATTTTGGCGGAGTTTGAACAAGGTTTTAAGCACTCTGTCAAATGTGTTGTTGCATTTATTGTTAAAAAAATAACAATAAATGCGGCGTATACACCAATCAAAATGACGGTTTCCGTCATACGAAGGAGGAAAAAGCTGAATGTTAAAGAAAATTAGCAAAATACCCTTTAAGGGTACACCCGAACAGGAAGCACAGCTCAAGGCAGTTATTGCCGAAAACGCAGATAACAAAAGTATGCTTATGCATGTTATGCAGCAGGCTCAGTTAATCTACGGCTACCTTCCCATGGAGGTTCAGGTAATGATTGCAGAGGGTATGGATATTCCGCTTGAAAAGGTTTACGGAGTTTCCACTTTCTATGCTCAGTTTGCATTGTCACCTAAGGGCAAGTACAACATTTCCGTTTGCTTGGGTACAGCTTGCTATGTTAAGGGCTCACAGGCAGTTCTTGACGAAATTTGTAAAGTATTAGGTATTGAAGAGGGCGAATGTACCGAAGACGGCAAGTTCTCAATCGAAGCTTGCAGATGCATCGGTGCCTGCGGACTTGCACCCGTAATGACAATCAATGACGATGTTTACGGCAGACTTGAAGCAAGTCAGGTTCCCGACATCCTTAAAAAGTACATGGACTAATGCGTGAATTATCCCTTAATATCCTTGATGTTGCCTGTAATTCCGTGAAAGCAGAGGCTTCACTGATTGAAATTTCGGTAAGCGAGGACTCCGTTTTCAACACCATGTCAATCGGTATTTTCGATAACGGTTGCGGTATGGATGAAGAAGCTTTGAGAAATGTTCAGGATCCCTTTTATACCACCCGTACAACCCGTAAGGTGGGAATGGGTGTTCCGCTTTTCAAAATGTCTGCCGAAATGTGCGGAGGAAGCTTTGAAATCCAATCGGAAAAAGGTGTCGGCACAAAGGTTTTTGCCAATTACAAAACGGATAACATTGACTTTGTACCCCTGGGAGATATGGTTTCCACCGTAATTACACTGGTAACAATGAATCAGGATATAGATTTTATTTACCGTCACAGCTTAAACGGTAACGAAATAGTATTTGATACTAAGGAAATCAAAGAAATACTGGGTGATGTTCCTTTGGATATCCCCGAAATTACGCAGTGGTTGCGTGATTATTTATCAGAACAAATCCAATCAAT
>JAZUIT010000014.1:0-12468 GCA_045642385.1 Acutalibacteraceae bacterium | reverse complement strand
GGTTATATCAATAATATTTTCAATGTTAATCTGCGCTTTTGCTGTGGATGATTTTCCGAATACCTATGTCAACACCGGTAATCAGGCTGATGATATTATCGGTGTTGCAAATACTCAGATGGGGTATAGCTGTCCGGCGGGACATTCAAAGTACGGTGATTGGTATCTTGGAATTGACGGAGAATATATGGAGTGGTGCGGTGCTTTTATAGCGTGGTGTGCAGTTCATGCAGATATATCGGAAGATATAATTCCGAGGACAGCTTCCGTTGCTGAGTATTATAATCGGTTGCCGAAAATATATGCTTCTGCCGCTAACGGAGGTACTTATAATCCTCAAAAGGGTGATATTATTTTCTTTGACTGGTATGCTGACGATACATTGGATCATGTTGGTTTGGTATCCGGTTTTGACGGTGAGAATGTTTATGTTATTGACGGAAATTACAGTAACAAGGTAAACATTAACAGGAAATTATCAAAAAACGACTCGGAAATTTACGCTTACGGACATCCTTCGTATAAGGGCGGTGCTCCGGCGCTTTCTACAATTTCAGTTCAGACAATGCCCACTAAAACATCTTACATAGTAGGTGACAGCTTTAATTCCGCCGGTCTTACAATTAAAGCTGTATATTCCGATAAAACTTCCAAAATAATAAAAAGCGGCTTTAAGGTTTCGGGATTTTCTTCGGATTGTGCCGGTACAAAAACCGTTACAGTTGCTTACGGCGGCGAGAAAACCACATTTACCGTTACGGTAAAGGACAAGTATTCAAAGGGTACATATACGGTAAAGCAAAGTAAAATAAATATGTATTCAAATCATACTAACACTTCCAAGGTGCTTACAACAGTAAACAAAGGAACCGTTCTGAAAATTACCGAAATTTACGGTGTGTGGGGAAAGGCTGATTACGGAAAATATTCCGGCTGGGTAGGTATGCCCCTGCTTTCATTGACGGCAAACAGGAAGCTTGCTTCAATCCGTATTGATACAAAACCGAAATGCGGATATTATATCGGACAAAGCTTTGATAAAACAGGTATGGTTGTAACTGCCGTTTATTCCGACAGCTCAACACAGAGTGTTACCAATTATACTTTAAGCGGTTATAATTCTTCAAAAGCAGGAGTTAGTAATATAACCGTTAAATACGGCGGAAAAACAACGGTGCTGCCGGTTAAAATTATTTCTCCCACAATTACTCTTGCAAAAACATCTTTGAATTTGTATGATACTCAGGTTTATTCTCTCACTGCAACAACAAAGCCCGCAAATCAGGCGGTAGAGTGGACAACCTCCGATAAAAGCATAGCGACTGTTTCAAACGGAAAAATTACAGCACTTAAAAAAGGTAATGCAGTAATTAAGGCAAGCTTTAAGGCTTACGGCAAAACCTATACCGCATCCTGCAAAATTTCTGTTTATTCAAGAACACTGAAATCAATTTCCGTAAACAAGTTGCCTGATAAAACAGTTTACTGTGACGGCGAAAAGCTCGATACAAAGGGACTGAAAATAAACCTTAATTATAATCTCGGCAAACCCTTGGTAGTTGCAAGCGGATTTACGGTGAGCGGCTACAACTGTGACAAGGTGGGAACACAGAGCTTAACCGTCACCTATTCAGGTATGAAAACTGCATTTAATATTTCACTTTATGCGGATTATATCCCGGTTGCTACTGCTGAATATAAGGGAAATATTTATATGCTTTTTGATGAGGATGTTTTATTTTCCGGTGCTGTTAAAAAATGTGAACAGTTGGGCGGTCATCTTGTAACGGTTACTTCTCAGGATGAGCAGAAAATAATAAATCAACTTATTGCTAAGGGCGGAAGAAATAATTACTGGATTGCTATGAGCGATGTCGGCAAAAAATCCGGTTCATATTACTGGATAACAGGGGAGGCAAAAGGCTATACTAACTGGATTGAAGGTCAACCCAATGCCAATAAAGGCGAAAACGGTGTTATTGTTCAGAAAAATTACAGCGGAGGCTGGAATGATATTGCAACCAACTTAAATACTCAGGTCGGATTCATCTGTGAAATTGAAACAAATAAATTCGTTCCTGCCGCAGATATGAATTATAACGGAAATACATATTATCGCTTTGATAAGCATATTTCATGGTACGGTGCAAAATTAATCTGTGAGCAGTTGGGCGGTCATCTTGCTGTTGTTTCTTCCGATGCGGAGCAAAGTGCTTTAAAGACCTTTGCGGCAAAAGGAACGGCATCATCATATTGGCTCGGTGCAACGGACAGTCAAAAAGAGGGTAGCTTCAATTGGGTAACGGCAGAAGCTTTCAGCTATAAAAACTGGGTTTCCGGTGCTCCGGATAATAAAAACCGCTGTGAGCATTTTGTTGAAATGAAAAAGGATGACGGTTTCAAGTGGAATGACATATCAAATGTGGGCAGATATGATACCGTGACAGGTTTCATCCTTGAAACGGAACAGCTTGATTTGACTTTGGACAGGCACGATGCTTCTGTTATATCAGGTTATACCTTAAAGCTTGATGCAGAAATCAAGTCAAAGCTTTATAGAAACGAAAAAGTAAAATGGTCAACGGATAACAGCAATGTTGCCACTGTGTCCTCAAACGGTACCGTGAAAGGTGCATACTCGGGTACTGCAATAATTGCGGCTGAGGTAAACGGCGTAAAGGATTTTTGCAGAGTTAATGTTATAGGAAATTCAAAGTATGAGATTATGCCCAAGGTGAATACGGGAATAATTATCACAAGGGATAATAACTGTATATCCGGTTTGAAATCGGGCATTACCGTTAAGGAGCTTTGTTCAATGCTTGTCAATGACAGTATCGGTGTTATAGGTACTGACGGTTATGAGCTTACGGATTTGCAAACGGTTACGAACGGTTGTAAGGTCAGATTGTATGATAAAAATTTTAAAGTGATTGATGAGTTGACGGTTAATGGAATTAAATGAAAAAACAGTAAACAAGAATTATATTTATAAAGGAAGAATACTGAATTTAAGGGTGGATGATGCACTTCTTCCAAATTCGAAGCCCTGCACAAGGGAAGTTGTAGAGCATAACGGCGGTGTGACAATAGCCGCACTGACGGAACAAAACGAGCTTCTGTTTGTAAAGCAGTTCCGCTATCCTTATGGTGAGGTTGTATTGGAGCTTCCGGCAGGTAAACTTGAAATAGGTGAAATACCCCTTGAAGCAGGCAAAAGAGAGCTGGAAGAGGAAACGGGAGCAATAGCCGACAATTATTACGATTTGGGTGAGCTTTATCCCTCGCCCGGCTATACTAACGAGATTATTCATCTCTATGCCGCAAGAATTACGGGCTATACTCAGCAAAACCCCGATGAGGACGAATTTCTCAATGTGGAAAAAATTAAAATAGAAAAAGCCGTTGAAATGATTTTGAATAACGAGATAAAGGATTCAAAAACTCAGACGGCTGTTATGAAGCTTTATATGCTGTTGAAAGAAAATAAAATTAAATTCTAAATGTTACTGTATAATGACGATTTTGTCAATGTTGTTTAATTCTATGAGTTTAGAAAAGAAAATAAAATTTTTTCCTGAAAAGTATTGACTTTGTAATTTATCTGTGATAGAATGTCTTTACCTCTGAAAAGGGGCTATTTTGTGTTCCCCGTTGTCAGAGGGAGGCTGGCGTTTTAAATAACGCAATAATAATTGGAGGTGCCGATAAAAATGAGAGTAAAAGTTACCTTATCATGCAGTGAATGCAAACAGCGTAATTATGACACAGTAAAAGATAAGAAGAACAATCCCGACAGATTGGAAATGAACAAGTATTGCAGATTTTGCAGAAAGCATACTGTTCATAAGGAAACAAAGTAAGACGACGGTCTTGTCTTAATCTTGGAGAGAAAGGAAATCAAAAAGCTATGGCAGACGATAAGAAAAAGCTTAGTGATGAAGCTGCAGAAAAAGTTGCAAAAGCCGCTAAGTCCAAAAATCCGCCCAAGAAAAAAAATCCCAACGGCAATTTCTTTGCCCGTTCAGGTAAGGCAATAGGTCGTTTCTTTAAGGATTTTAAAGCCGAAAACAAAAAGATTGTTTGGCCTGATTTCAAGACCGTTATTAAAAGTACAGGTGTTGTTATCGTTTCGATTATTGTTATCGGTATTGGTATTTGGCTTGTTGACTTTGGTTTAACACAGGGACTTAAAGGTCTCAGGAAAGCGGCTGATCACGATACAACAACCACAACGGCTGTTACACAGCAGGCTGAAACAACAACCGCAGCAGCTACAACACAGGCGGCTGCAACAAAGACAGCAAACAAATAATTCGGAGGTTTGAGTATGGCGGATAATTCCAAATGGTATGTAGTGCATACTTACTCCGGTTATGAAAACAAGGTGGCAACCAATATTGAGAAAGTAGTTGAAAACCGCAGTATGCAGGACGAAATTCTCGATGTATGTATTCCTACTGAATTGGTTACCGAAGTTAAGGATGATAAAACAAGAGAAGTTTCCCGTAAGCTGTTCCCCGGCTATGTCTTAGTCAAGGTTGCAGTTACTTACGACGATGACGATGTACCCTCAATGAGTGATGAAGCATGGTATGTAATCCGTAACACAAGAGGTGTTACCGGTTTCGTCGGTCCCGACAGTAAGCCCGTTCCCCTTTCTGAAAAAGAGGTTTTGGCTCTCGGTGTTGAAAAGCGAGTTGTAGAGGTTACTTACAATGTTGGCGATTTGGTAAATATCACGGACGGTGTGTTTGCCGGATTTGTGGGTACGGTACAGGATATAGATACCGAAAATAATGTTGTAAAGGTTCTTGTAACCGCATTGTTCGGTAAGGAAACAGTTGTAGAGTTAGAGCTTGATAAAGTAAGCTCAGCAATAGTTTAATTCGGATTAATCGGGCTTTGCCCGTTTGATTTGCGGAGTTTTTACTTCGCAGTGGGAGGAGTTTTATAAAACTCCGCCATATACCACAATTTTATGGAGGTGCAAAAAATGGCTCAAAAGGTAGTAGGCTTAATTAAGCTTCAAATTCCCGCCGGAAAAGCAACACCGGCACCGCCGGTAGGTCCTGCGCTCGGTCAGCATGGTGTAAACATTATGCAGTTTACAAAGGAATTTAACGAACGCACAAAGAATGATATAGGATTTGTAATTCCGGTTGTTATCACAGTCTTTGCAGACAGAACATTCACTTTTGTTACAAAGACACCGCCCGCAGCAGTGCTTATTAAAAAGGCATGTGGCATTGAAAGCGGTTCAGGCGTACCTAATAAGAATAAGGTCGCTTCAATCACTAAGGAACAGTTGCAGAAGATTGCCGAGCAGAAGATGCCCGATCTTAACGCAGCTTCAATCGAAACAGCAATGAGTATGATAGCGGGAACAGCACGCAGCATGGGTGTAACCGTTGCGGACTGAGACCCCGGGTGGGAGGAAATTCTATCCGATTAACCACTCTATGGAGGTAAAACAATGAAACATGGTAAAAAATATCTCGACGGTGCAAAGCTTGTCGACAAAGCAAAATTGTATGAGCCTGATGAGGCTCTCGCAACCGCAATAAAAACAGGTACGGCAAAGTTTGACGAAACAGTAGAAGTTCATGTTCGTCTCGGCGTTGACTCCCGTCACGCTGACCAGCAGGTTCGTGGTGCTGTTGTATTGCCCAACGGAACAGGTAAGACTGTTCGTGTTGCAGTATTCGCAAAGGGTGACCAGGCTAAGGCTGCTGAGGAAGCAGGTGCCGAATATGTCGGTGCCGAAGAACTTGTTGAAAAGGTTCAGAAGGAAGGCTTCATGGACTTTGATGTTGCAATTGCCGCTCCCAATATGATGGGACTTGTCGGTCGTTTAGGTAAGGTTTTAGGTCCCCGTGGTCTTATGCCCAGCCCGAAAGCCGGTACAGTTACCCCGGATGTTGCAAAGGCTGTCAACGAAGCCAAGGCCGGTAAAATTGAATACCGTCTTGACAAGACAAATATTATTCACTGCCCCATCGGTAAGGTGTCCTTCGGCGCAGAAAAGCTCAGCGAAAACTTCAACACTTTGCTTGAAGCTATTGCCAAGGCTAAGCCGGCGGCAACAAAGGGTCAGTATATCAAGTCTTGTGTAATTGCAACGACAATGGGCCCCGGAATTAAAGTTTCCACAGTAAAATATATTTAATTAACTGTTGACATTTGTGCATTTGTGTGCTATAATGTCCGAGTTAACAATATTTCAGCTGTCAAACCAAAGACAGCAGGTGTATTTTGCGTAAACGGTATCAGTCCGTGCCTGCCGAGGAGAGAAGCGTACTTATTTATGATTTGTATGTTTACCCCTCTGCAAGTGTGCGGAGGGGTTTCGTTTTTGAAAAAGAGGTGAAACAGTAAATGCCAAGTGAAAAGATTTTAGACCAGAAGAAGAAAATCGTAGCTGACCTTACAGAGGACCTTAAAGGTGCAGTTGCAGGTGTTGTTGTTGAATACAAGGGCATCAATGTTGAAGATGACACAAAGCTCAGAAAAGAACTTCGTGAATCCGGTGTTAAGTATTCAGTTGTTAAGAACACATTGTTAAGGCGTGCGGCTGATGATGCCGATTTGAGTGAATTAAAGGATGTTCTTACAGGTTCAACAGCTATCGCAACGAGCTCAGAGGACTATGTTGCGGCAGCCCGTATTCTCTGCAAGTATGCAGACAAGAACAAAGCTTTCGCAGTTAAGAGCGGTTTCCTTGAGGGTAAGGTTATTGATATTGATACTATCACAAGCCTTTCAAAACTCCCGTCAAGAGAAGTATTGCTCGCCACAGTATGTAATGTATTCAACGCACCGATTGCTTCTTTCGCAAGAGCTGTCCAGGCTATTGTGGATAAAAACGGTGCAGGAGCAGATGCTCCCGCAGAAGCATAATTTTGAAAATTAATAATTATTTTGGAGGAAAATAAAATGGCATCAGAAAAAATTACTGCAATTATTGAAGAATTAAAAGTTCTCACAGTTCTTGAACTCTCAGAACTCGTTAAGGCAGTCGAAGAGGAATTCGGCGTATCAGCAGCAGCTGCAGTAGCAGTTGCAGGTCCCGCAGCAGAAGGCGGCGCATCAGCAGACGAAAAGACAGAATTCGATGTAATTCTTGCTGAAGTTGGTGCAAACAAGATGGCAGTTATCAAGGCTGTTAAGGAAGTTTGCGGACTTGGACTTAAAGAATCTAAGGAAGTTGTTGACAACGCTCCTAAGGCTCTTAAAGAAGCAGTTTCTAAGGACGAAGCTGAATCAATCAAAGCTAAGCTCGAAGAAGCAGGCGCAAAGGTTGAAGTTAAATAATTATAGTTTAACGGTTAAAAACGGTGCTTTCCCGAATGGGTCAGCGCCGTTTTTCGCAATTGTACGATTATTGTTATATGTTGTATTAATAACCAACATTCATTTTGGAGAGGTGTAATGTGTTGACTGAAAAACTATATTATAAAAATTCACATATAAATTCATTTTCGGCAAAGGTGATTTTATGCGAAAAGTCAGGGGATAAATTCAATGTTATTCTTGATAAAACCGCCTTTTTTCCTGAAAGCGGAGGTCAGCCGGGAGATAGCGGAAAAATTGATAATATTAATATTTCCGATACTCAGATTGAGAATAATGAGATTGTTCACAAGGCGGATTTTCCCATTGAAGTCGGCAAAACCGTAGAGTGTGAAATTGACTGGAAAGTAAGATTTAACAGGATGCAAAATCACACCGGTGAGCATATTATGTCCGGTGTCATTCATAACAAATACGGCTTTGAAAATGTTGGATTTCACATGAGTAAAGGCTTTGTTACAATGGATACCGGCGGTGTTTTGAGTAAAGAACAGGTAAGCGAAATTGAATATCTTGCAAATGAAGTTGTGTTTAAAAATGTTTCGGTAAATGCATATTTTCCTACTGACAGTGAGCTTGAAAAAATTAATTTCAGGTGCAAATCGGAAATTGACGGTGCTGTCAGAATTGTGGAAATTGACGGTTGCGATATATGCGCATGCTGTGCTCCTCATGTCAGCAGAACCGGTGAGGTGGGGCTAATAAAAGTGCTTAATTTTCACCCGTACAAGGGCGGCACAAGGTTTGAAATTGCCTGTGGCTATGATGCTTTAAATGATTATATCAGATTGCACGAAATGAACAGCAGCATTATGCAGATTTTGTCCGCTAAGCGTGACGAAATTACAGAAGCTGTTCAACGGCAGAAGGATTTAGAAAATCAGTACAGTTGGGAAATTAAAAAATTAAAGGAGCAAATGGCAGTTGCAAATTTTGAAAAAACAGAGTTTGATAATGTAATTTGCGGTTTTTTGTCAGACTGTTCCTATGATGAAATGCGAGCTTGCCTTAATAATATAAATACAGAAAAAACCGTTGCGATTTTCTCTCAAAACGGGGAAGAATTTTTGTATATTATTTCAACCGTCGGTGATGTGAAACCCGTTGTTGCCGATATGAACAAAGCATTAAACGGTCGTGGCGGCGGCAGAAATAATTTTGCTCAGGGTAAAATTTCCGCCGATAAAGATGATATAATCAATTATTTCAAATTACTTGACAATATATAATATATTTGTTAGAATATCAGGGATTGTTAAGGGAAACAGGTGAAAATCCTGTACGGGCACGCCGCCGTAAAACCTTTAAAAATCTGTCTTTATCCCTGCCGCAAAGGGACGAAACGCCATTGCAGCCGTAAAGTTGTGAGAAGGTGACAGATTGGGTTGAGTCGAAATACCTTGCAGTCAGAAAATTTCGTAAAACACATTGCGAGCGCCGATGTACGAAAAATATTTTAACAGGAGAAAAAACAATATGACAAAAAACAGAAAATTAAAAAATCTGTTGTCGATTGTGCTTTCATCAGTGCTTGTTGCGGCCATAGCACTTACAATGACTGCCTGCAATCAGGACAACAAATCACCCGAAACCACTGTTACCCAAGCGGTGCAGGAGGTAAAAAAGTTAGGCGAAGGTCAACACAAATTCAACTTTTCCGTCAAAGATGCCGAGGGTAAGGAAACCGTCTTTGAAATCAGTACGGACAAAAAGACTGTTGGCGAAGCGCTCCTCGACCTGAAAATTATTGAGGGTGACGACGGACAGTACGGACTTTATGTGAAAAAAGTAAACGGAATAACAGCCGATTACGACACGGACAAGGCATACTGGGCATTTTACATTAACGGCGAAATGGCAAGCTCCGGTGCGGATTTAACCGATATTGTTGACGGCGAAAATTACGCTTTCGTATATACAAAAGGATGAAGCTGACAGTTAAAGAAACGGTAACCTTTGCACTGTTGGGTGTGGTAATGTTTGTGTCAAAAATTGCCATGGAGGCTTTGCCCAACATACATTTGCTGGCGGTTCTCACCGTGACCTACACAATTGTTTTCAGAAAAAAAGCCTTGTATCCCATATATGTGTATGTCCTGTTAAACGGTCTTGTTTCCGGATTTAACCTGTGGTGGATACCGTATTTGTACATTTGGACAATACTGTGGGCGGTAGCAATGCTTTTGCCGAAAAATATGAATAAAAAAATCGCCATACCGGTTTATATGCTGGTATGCGGTTTGCACGGTTTATTATTCGGAGTTATGTATGCACCGGCACAGGCATTTATGTACGGTTTGAGCTTTAAGGGTACAATAGCCTGGATTGTAGCCGGCTTCCCCTTTGATGCAATTCAGGGTGCAGGAAATTTTGTGTTAGGATTACTGATTTTACCGCTGACAAAGGTTATTAAGATTGCAATGAAAGAATAAAATATAACCGCAAGCAGGAATTTTCCTGCCTGCGGTTTTTTAAAAATTAACGGTGAACTATTTTCCTGCAATTAATTATTCCAACCGTAAATACGGATGAGTTGCTGGTTTGTGTAGTGATATGCGGCGGCAGGAAAGTTTTTATGATTTGTTGTGTTGCAACATAACAGATAATCAATGGCTTCGCCGTTTTCGTTACGGATAATATCGCTGATAACCGTTGCGTGACTTCTCGGACTGTCAATGCCGATTAATACCACATCACCTATATTGCCTGAATAGTAATTGTCATAACTATTGCAATATAACTGTTTACTGTTTGCCTTGGCGGCATAATCCGCAAAGTTATCCACAACAATCCAGGACGGTGTATAATTCCATGTGCCCGACCAATTCCAGTCCGATGTTTTATGTATTCCTCCGGCGTAAAGTACCTGGGAAGCAAAATTCATACAGTTTCCGCCGTACGCATCATAAGCAAACCAGGCGGGATTTCTTTTATCTATCCACTGCATCATATAATTTTTCGCGGCTGTCCTGTTATACGGATGGTCGCAAACAGGGTCAACACCTGTCTGTGCTCCCACAGTTGCCTGTCGGGTTTTAATACAGCTGAGTGCTTTTGCAAGACTTAAATCTTTTTTCTGTACGGAGTCATACTTGAAGTTGTAAAACGGACTGCAATCACCTGAAAGCTCGGAAACAAGCCATGTGCCGTTATTGTTTTGCGTAAGAGTGAACCAATATTCATTTGCGAAAGACTGTGATACCGTGGGTATATCACGGAATTGCTGATTGATATTTTCAAACAAGGTGAATTTAACACTGCTTGCAGACAACTTTTTTAAATCCTTTACGGTGAGTGAATATCTGAACCTTGTTAAGCTTAAATCCTCTATTGCACGGCTTCTGACAGCAATTACGGAGTCCCATAGTGTTGCTTCTTTATCACGCAGGGCTACGGTTCTGCAAATTCCGCTTACGGTGTTTTTGAAACTGCCGATAGAGCTGTAATAACCGTTCATATAACGGAATACAGCCTGCTGTTGTGCAAAATTAAGTCCCCCTGCCTGAGTGAATGAACCGTTACCTGCCATATTTAATTTTTCCGAACGGAAAGTATAATCGGTATATCTTCCCGAAACAGGCAGGAAATAGCTTTGATAATTTTTCAAATCATCACTTATACACCGTACAGTGTAAATAACATCTTTTCCGCTTGTGGCTTTTACGGTACAGCTTGTGATTTTTGTGTTGCCTACAATAGTCCAACTGCCGTTTACCATATAGAAAACACGGTATTTTTCCGCATTTGGGACAGCAGACCATTTGAGAATAATATTCTTGTCTTTACTGTAAAAGCTTACTGACGGGGTATTCAGCCTTTTTGCCGTAACTGTATCGGAATAACTGTTAATACCGTTTGTTGCGGTACAGCATACCCGGTAAATTCTTGATGAATTTTTCGGTACGGTTGTGTCGGTGTAGCTTGTCGAGGTGGTTTTTACAAGCTTTTTCCAAGTATTATTTGCTTTATAATACAAGGTGCAGGAATCATTACTTTTCACCTTATTCCATTTTACCGTTACACCGTTGGCAACGGTTGTGGTGCTTGTTATTACCGGGACCCCGGTTTTAGCATATCCTGTAATATAAAAAACACAAACGAGTGCAAATATCAGGATAACCGACAAAGCAGTTTTAATCTGATTTTTTGTTTTCATTTAATTTTCCTCCGATTTAAAATTTAACCGTAAATTTATTTTTACTGTAATCAATGAGCCCGTCAGCTTTCATCCGGCTCAATTCCTTTGATAATGCGCTTCTGTCAAGGTTCAGATATTCCGCAAGCTGTAAGCGGTTAAAGGGAATAGTAATCGTTTTGCTGTTGCATTTTTCTGTTTCTCTTGTGAGATACGACATCACCCGACCCCTTATGCTTTTCGGGGAAATATCACACATTCTGTTGGTGAGGGCAATATTTTTTCTCGCGGCAGATATAATGAGGTTTTTTAAAAATATGCTGTGACTATTGCAGGCTTTTGAACATGGATTGAAAAGCTTGTCCGTTTGCAGAAAAATAATATCGCAGTTTTCGTTTGCGGTTATGTCAACGGCTAAGGGAGTTTTGGGAAGCAAAGAATAGTTTTCACCGAAAATATCTCCGGCTTTTATTACCGACAAAAGACATACATTATATGTAATATCCGTTGCGGAAATCAACACACTGCCGGAAATTACTATTCCTATAACATCCAGTATATTTCCGTTCAAGAAAATGATATCACCCTTGCGGTAAGTTTTTCTTGAAGCGGACATACATTCTGTCAGCTTTAATATTTCGCTTTCGGAAATATAATCAAATAAAGGAATGTTTGCAAGAATTTCGTAATTCATACATTTTACCTCAATTTATGTGGTTATAACAACTGAAATATTTGACATATTATACCATAATAAATAAAATAAAGCAACAGAAATTTGCAGGCATAAGAATGAAAATTAATTATACTGCTTTATTTAATGGTTAGTAATATGTTCCTTTTGCAGGGATATAATATATAACGAAAGAGGTTGATTTTATGAAAAACAATAAGTATGCAGGTACACAGACAGAAAAAAATCTTGAAGCCGCATTTGCAGGCGAATCACAGGCAAGAAACAAGTACACATATTTCGCTTC
>JAZUIT010000013.1:0-8762 GCA_045642385.1 Acutalibacteraceae bacterium | reverse complement strand
CGCAAATTCTAATTTGGTGAGATAATTATACTATATTTCGCCAAAGCATACAAGACATTCAACATCATTTGATATTGAAAACAAAGGATAAATGACACTTTCTCATATCAGTGCCAATGCGAACACAGCACCCATACCGATGATGCAGACTGCAACCGCCCAAAAAGGATTTTTGCTGCCTGTATCCGGGATTTCAATCTGAGGCTCATCGTACTCAATGGTATTATCAGCAGGAACGGAAATTGCCGGCTCTTCGGTTTCAAATTCGATTTTGTCCTCAACCGTCGTTGGAACATCGAGTGAAACATCCTCAAATACAACCTCATATTCATAGTTGTTTTTTGTTGTTTCGGCAGCGGTTTTTTCCGGCTGAACGGGAATATCCGTTGTTTCGGGTTCATCGGCAAAAGCCGAAAAGGAAAGGGCCAAAGCAAAAACGGCGATTATTGCCGCAGAAATGATTTTTACAGATTTCAAAATATAGTCCTCTCTTTCGTAAATAGAATAGCCGCCGACATTGCTGCCGACGGCTTAAAAATGTTGCTTCTTCTTATCTTACAAACAAATTTCGGATAAAGGTGAAAATGTTTTCAAAGACCTTCCACCATAACAGCTTAACGCAGACTTCGCATTCTTCCGTCTGACCCGTTACGGTATCAGTTACGGTAATTGTACACTCACCGGGGAATTTTGATGTGATATACCCGCTGTCATTTACAGTGGCGATTTTCTCGTCTGACGATGAAAACGAAACCGGGTTATCTGTATAAATCGTAAGCTGAGTGCCGGAACCGTAATAAATCGTATGATAACGATCAGGCATTATACTGACTGCAAAAGCGGAGGTTGCAAGGGTAAACACGGTAATAACCGCAAGAATTATAGAAATAATCTTTTTCATAGCAGTTGATTCCTCCTTAAATATCAGGGTATAAGTCAAGTTCCCTGTACTGAGCGTTTGTCATATTCTTCAGCTTGGAAATTGCGGATGCGGTAAGCTCCATAAGCTCTTTCTGGTCTTCGTCAATGTATTCTTTCATTTCCTCAAGTGCTTTAATGGTCGCCAATCTTGTGCCTTTGTTGTAAAGCATTACAATAGTCAATTCGTCTTTGTTCATGTTTCAAGACCCCTTTCATCTTTTATTTGTTCTTTTGGAGGGTTTGAGGTAATCTGTTTCTTATAAGTATTCAGCTTCCCGATAACAGACTCCTTCTTTTTTGCGTCTTCTCTGACAGTCTGCGGCTCCTCCTTTTTGCCGTTGTTTATAATTCCGTCAATCATATCGGCATCGTCCTCGACGCTCAGCTCTGCCGTTTTCAGATGTTCCTTTCCGAAATCGGGAACATCTTTAAAACCTATGGTATCAACGTAGCTATATGATACCTCACCGTTCTGTTTAAGTGCAACGATGTCACTGACGGAAAGGGAGTGTCCCTTAAAATCAAGCGGTCTGTCGATATTGAATTGCTCATAGATTGCTTCCAGTTTCTGAAGATCAGAGCCGCTTTTTCCGATTAAATCTCCGGAATAAACGCATTGATAATTACCTTTATCAATAAGGCGGTGCATTATTTCAAGCGATGACGAATCAACGAACAACAGTCCCGCCGTTTCATCGGTGTTGCGTAGCTGGTAAATGGCAAAGCCGTCATTCGGGTCATTTAAGAAGCTTTGTTCTCTCTCTTTGGCTTTGTCGTTAAATTCAACGGCAGGCATAAAAGCCTGCCAGTCGCTTTTATCGACGCCGAGGTACCAATAATGAGAAAGAATATCGTCTCTGTCCGTAACCATTGTTTCTTTTCCGTCTTCAAAAAGAAGGAAAACAGGGCAACCGGCTTCAAACAAATCCATTGCCCGTTCCTTTGAAAGAGGCAACATTTCTTCATTTGTTACACCGTTTTGTCTTAACTCAGACACAGATACACTCGTATCAGGCATAACTATCGGCTTTATTTCCGGTTCTTCGGGTGTGTTCTTTTCAAACGCATCGGTAAGTGAATTAGCCTGTTCAATCTCTCCGTCAATATCGGCAGGAACAAAGGTCTTGCCCTCATACTCAAATGATGCGGCAATCTGCTTTGCCAGTTCAAACACGGATTCAGGCTGAGAATCAATCGAAAAATCGGAATAACCACCGTCAATGAGTTTAATGGTTTCTTTATCGTAAAACGAATAGTCCACATTCACACCGTCATCAATTCGATGGACTTCAAGGTAAACCTTGTCATCGACAAGCAGAGTCAATGCTTCGGCGGTTTCATCAATCGCAGGTACAGCTGTTTCCACCTGCTTTTCCTGCTCTTTTGCAAGTGACAGATATTCTTTCTCGATAGAAGAAATCAAGGTGGATGATGTGGAATTGATTGTTTCAAGGCTTTCTTTAAGCTCTTTTACTTCTTTATCCTTAGACCAGGCAGCGAGATAACCGAATGAATTATCTGCCGTATCTATGCCGAAATATTTACATACAGCATAGGCAATGCTTTCGGCTTCAATTTCCTCGGTTTTCTGAGATTTCATTTCATCCTTATTGTTTGTGTTGTGAAGAATCGAATGAGCCGTTTCGTGTATCATAGCACATACTGTCTGAACCTCACTCATCCCTTCACGGATAGTAATACTTTGGTTTTTGAACGAAAAGAAGCCATCCATATTCGCTTCAAGTTCCGCAAAATTTATCGGAACGGGAGCAGCCTTCTGAATAGCCTCTTTCAATAATTCGTAATTTTCAACTTTTCCGCTCAAGGTAGCCGCAAGCTCCGGTAATTCCTTACCCTCAGTTTGTGACACATCAAAAACCGTGACGGGCTTAAACATAGGGATTTGTACCGTTTTTTCTTCCATTACGGGTTTGCCGTCTTTATCAAAAACCGGCATTTTTGTGTCGGGGTCGAGCCTTTGTTCTTCAACCTTTTTCCGAAAAGGCGTAGGAGCGATAATTTTTATCCCCTTTGAGCCTTTAACAACATTTCTTCCGAATTTATCCCGCCAGCGGTTAAACCCGGCAACGAGTGTAGCATCGGGTTTCTGCATATAGATAAGCATTGTATTATTAACAGAATATGAGTGAAAACGGCTCATGGTTTCAAGGTAGTCACGGTATTTATCCGATTCAAAAACTTCACGAATCCCCTGCTCTATTCCGTCGGTTATTTCCTTGAGCTTTTCTTTGTTTGTCTTTTTCGGCTGTTCTTCTGTTACAGCCGTCTTTTCTTCATCAGGCATTATATTCCCCCTTTGTATCAGAATTTTCTTCTGTTCAGCGCCGCTCCGAGATGCAAATAGTACTCTTTTGAATTTGCAGCACTGTAAATAACCTTCATCTCATCAAGAGAAAAAATCTCGCCCATATACTTTGTGGGGTTATTTACAAGCAGATCTTCAAACATCTGCCAATCAACTTTTCCGTCTTTGATAAGTCCGGGATTTTTTACATCCATAGGCTGACCTCCTTATATGATTTCGATAGTATGGTAATCACCGAATGAATTAAGCCACTCCACCGCTTCCTGCTCCGAGCCGTCAAAGAATATGTCAATTACATTACCTTTAACAGCAGAGCCGGTGTCACAGGCCAACAGCGTTAAATTGCCGATTATTATGGTGCTTCCGAGCGGAATAACAGATGGGTCTACTGCGCAGGTCTGTAAATGCTTTGATGTTACGCCCGTAGCAGTTGAGTAACCCCACTTGCCGCCGTCGCTGTCGGGAGTATAAAGTGTAATTCTGAATTTCTTGCCGTACTCCGTCTGCTTCCCGGTTGTTGTTTCTGTTTCCGTCGTTTCTTTAGCAACCGTTTTTCGGGATGTTTTCTCGGTTATTTCAGTTGAAACAACAGTAACAGTATCAGCTTCGGTTGTTTGGATTGTAGTCTCTTTTTCCGGTACTCTGCTTGTTGATGTTACCGATTCCGTTTCAGTACATTCGGTTGAAAAGCATTCCGTTGTTTCGGTACAAATTTCTTCGGTAAAGCATTGCGTTAAAGTATTTTCAGGCAAAGGAGACATTTCGGGTTCAACGGCAGTTGCCACAGCAAATGCGGATAATACAATAGCCGCTGCCACCGCTATATGTGTTATTACTTTCATCTGGCATCAACCGCTTTCTTCTCAAGTAATTCATTGAGCTTTTTGCGTTCTCTTTTGAGATACGAAATAACGCACAGTCTGCCGAGCAAGGTTTCCTCCGGCATGATTTTAAGCATTTTTTCATAGCCTTCAATGTTTTCTCTGCATCTTGCGATTTTTTCATCAATAGTCATATTCAGACCTCCTTTTTTGAAATGGTGCTTACATTTCTGCAAGCACCATTTTTGTGTTTTTAATACTGGATTCTGTAGCTGCTCTGTTCTCCGTTATCATCAAGAACGAGGAAACCGGAGTAATATTTACCGTTCTTTAACGATTTGATTTTATTGAGTTTGACCTTACCGTCATCAAGCAGAGCAGCCGCAATATTCTCGGTAAGGCAGATTTCTCTCGGATTAAGGAACTTATTGTCTTTCCACAAAGCGAATCTGCAATCCACTGTTTCGCAGAAATATCCGTTCTTATTTGCCGTTACATTTCCGCCGCAGCGTGGGCATTTACCGACAATCTTTTTATCTGACGGAAACAGCTTTTCGCTGTTCGGAACGGTTTTGTAGTTTTCAACCGTTTTACCGACAAAACCGATAATATCGCTGATAAACACGCCCGGATCGTCAATACCTTTTTCGATGTTTTTGAGCTTGTGTTCCCATTCGGCAGTCATCATTGCCGATTTGAGATTATCGGGAACAACAGTCATAAGCGATACGCCCATTTGAGTAGGAACAAGTTTTCCTTTTTCTCTTTTGACAAAGCCGGAGTTTACGAGCTTTTCAATGATACCGGCCCTTGTTGCAGGTGTACCGAGTCCTTTACGCTCTGCATCGGCGGGCATTTCCTTTGCACTTGCGTTTTCCATTGCCGAGAGAAGCGTATCTTCCGAAAACTGAGCTTTCGGTTTGGTCATGGCATCTTTTACCGATATATCTTTCACATCAAAGTGTTCGCCCTCGACGATTTCAACATCGGATATTTCATCATCCTTTTGGGATTTTGAATATGCCCTCCAGCCGGGTTCAATCACTTTTTTATATTTGTACTTGAACTTGTATTTGCCGCAATCAAAATCGGCAGTTACGCTCTCATACACATACTCGCCGGAACAAGCAGAAAGCAGCCTTCTTGCAATAAGCTCAAAGACTGCTTTTTCTTTATCGGATAATGTTGAAATATCAAAGCTCCCGGAATACTCGGTGGGAACAATCGCATAGTGGTCGGTTACTTTTGTTCCGTCACAAACCTTTTTTGTATTGCCTGCATAGTCACTCACTTCAAGGAATTTTGCGGCAATATCAATCAGCGAATACGCTTTCTGCTCCATATCGTCTGTAAGATACTTTGAATCCGTGCGGGGATAAGTGCAGATTTTCTTTTCGTAAAGGCTCTGAACGGTATCGAGTGTTTCCTGCGCCGTGTAACCGAGTATTCTGTTGGCATCACGCTGAAGGGAAGTAAGGTCATAAAGGAGCGGCGGCTTTTCGCTTTTGCGTTCTCTTGCAACCTTTGTGCAAACAGCACCCTGCCCCGAACACTCAACCGCTATAATCTCTGCCGTTTCATTATCGGAAATTTTCTCAGATGAAGGAGCGAAATCACCGCAATCGAGCTTTACCGTATAGTATTTTTCGGGCTTAAATTCCGTTATTTCCTTATTTCTTTCAACAATGAATTCAAGCGTGGGCGACATCACTCTGCCGCATTTGAGCGTTTTGTGATATAGACTTGAAAGTAGCCTTGTCATATTGATTCCGACAAGCCAATCCGCCTTTGCCCTGCACTCCGCAGAATAATACAGATTATCGTAATCCGAGCCGGGTTTGAGGTTGTTAAATCCGTCAAGTACCGCTTTGTCTTCCATTGAGGAAATCCAAAGCCTTTTAACGGGCTTTTTGCATCCGCTGAGTCTGTAAACATTACGGAAGATCCTTTCGCCCTCTCGGCCTGCATCACAGGCGTTTATGACTTCATATACATCACTGCGGTTCATAAGATCTTTAAGAACATCGAACTGTCCTTTCTTATCTCTGTAAACCGAATACTTCCAATGTTCGGGAACAATCGGGAGATCGGTATAACGCCAAACGGAATAGCGTTTGTCATATACTTCCGTTCCTGCAAGGTCGGCAAGATGCCCCATACACCATGATACGATATATCCGTTACCCTCAACAAAGCCGGTGCCGGGCTTTGAAGCGCCCAACACCTTAGCTATTGATTTGCCGACTGAGGGCTTTTCGGCAATAACAAGTTTATACTTCATTTTCTTCATCCTCGCTTACATCAACATCAAACTCAGGGTCATACTCTGCTTCAGGTTCATTATCTGCATAATCATCATCGGAATCAAAGCCGGAGTTATCGACCTGTTCCTTTTTATCATCCTTATTGCGGAGCTTGAACCAATAGAAAGCAAAGCCGCCTCCCGCAACTGCAACAACAGCGAAAATAACCGCTCCGCTGCCTGACTTCTTTTCGGTATTTTCTTCACCTTCTGCCGAGGTTGTTTCCTCTGCATCGGTTGTAAGTTCCTTACCGCCGCAGGCAGACATATTGTTTTTACAGACAGGGCAGCTCGTATTCACTTTACCGTCAACACACTTGTCGGAGCAGTTACATTTGGCTTCTTCGTCATTGATAAGAGCCATTAAATCTGCCTCATCGACCATATTCAGAAAATGCACATTTTCTGAATTTCCGTCACGGTCAACAACGATGTAAAAGGTGTTGCCGGATTTAGTGGTTACAGTCAAGAACTGCTTTGCTCCGCCGT
Organism: Acutalibacteraceae bacterium; assembly: GCA_045642385.1. Taxonomy (GTDB): domain Bacteria; phylum Bacillota; class Clostridia; order Oscillospirales; family Acutalibacteraceae; genus RGIG2945. The sequence continues at coordinate 1,903 of JAZUIT010000013.1, read as the reverse complement.
TTTTGCTGTCACCGCTTTCGATTTCCGAATAGTCATCAATGAGGTTAAGATTTCCGTCAGGTGTCAGCTCAAAAGCGTTCTTTTCGCCCGTTTCAGGCACATTAACGCCCTCGGTTGAAACACTTATGCTTTCAATGTATTCGGGGATTGCCGGTTTTCCGCTTTCATCGGATGCGTAATAATCCTGTGCAAAAGCAGAAAAAGAAAAAGCCGCCATAGCAACTACGGCGGCAAGAATCATTGATATAATTCTGTTTTTAGGTTTCATAAAATTTATTCACCTTCTGTCTTTTTGTCTTTTTGCGTTTCATCAACCAAACCGAGCTTCTTTGCAAGGCTTTCAAAATTGAGGTTTGCCATTGCAACAAGCATTACAATATCATTGTTTTTCAGTTGCTGCAGCTCGCTGTTCAAACTCTCGTTTGCTTTTTCAAGAATACCGATTTTATCCTGATGGTACGCAATTGCTTTACTGTTTTTGGCTATATCAGCCTCGATTTTTGTTATCTTCGGATTTTGCTGTAAAATGTTATTACCTCCGTTCGGGTAAAAAGATAGCCGTCACATTGAAGCGACGGCTGAATGTTTTTATTGTTGACTTGTTCTTACATTGCTGCTTCATTATCTCCGGTATACTCTTTTAATTGAAAATGCTTATATTCCGTGTTACCGTAATTGTTCCATACCTGATTGATTTTATCTTCAGGAAGCTCTCTTGGATTACTGTTTTCATCGGTGATTGCCCAAATGATGTTCTCGGCTTCTACCCAAGTAGAATTGTTTTTCAATTCTTCATCATTTTCGGGGCAGTCATCGCTGCTATACCACGAAAAGCATCCGTCTTCCGACAGCTTAAGTATGCTGCCGAAAATCATAGAATCGCAAGGATTATCAAAAGTCTGAAAATGAAAATCTTTGACTTTAAGAAAGCGGAGAATGATATTATCGTTCGGGGTATCATACTCCATCAGAAGCTCAACCATTTGTTTCGCCGGAAAATACGATGCTTGCCCGATAAAAAAATCGTGGAAATACCAGTTGCATTCCATAAAATTAATTATTCCGTCTTCTGACTTTTCCACTTCATACCATACGGACATATTCGCATCTCCTTTCTGATTTTTTTAGCTCGACAAACCGGGATTTGGTGATTCAGTGATTTGCTTTTGAAAAAGGACAGCTCTTTCCAAGACATTGATTGTTTTTTGAAGAAAACTCACAGACGATTTCAGATTTCTCCATTTCTATACCGAAGTGTTCTTTTACAAAATCGACAGCAGAAAGAATGGAAAGGAAGGAATCCCGTTTACAACAACGGGGACCGCCCACTGAACCGATAGCATTAAGAGATTTTGCTGTCATACGATTAGATAAGCCGAAAGGTTCTTGCGCAAGCGGTGTTGAACCGGAAATAATAGAAATAAACATTCCCGAACTGATACCGGCACCGCAGGCACCCCAAAAACCACAAGCTCCGCCGGGAACACCCTGACCTCTGTTTTTCATTTCTGCAAGTGCCTTTGGCAGGTCAATATTGCCGCCTGAGTTCTTGTACGCCGTCAGCAAAGCGGCACCGACCATAATATGATGCTCTGGTCCGTGCATATGGCAGAACGGAAGATTCATCATTCTATTGATAATCTCTATGGGATTTTTCGATGTTTCCGCAAGGCAAACGCCGAAAATGCTGTCAATTCCTTTTGTGTGACATTCATTGCAGACATAGTGACCGTTTACGCACCTTGTTTTGCTGAGTTCTTTTTTATGACAGATCGCACACTCCATTTCAATATCTTCGTTCAGATATTCAAGCGGGGCTTTGCATATCAAACATTCTTCTTTCATTTCAAACCTCCAAATCCAACTTTGTATATACATCGACAAATCGGGAGTTGCTATATTT
>JAZUIT010000012.1:0-2363 GCA_045642385.1 Acutalibacteraceae bacterium | reverse complement strand
CATTTGTACCAAGCAATCTGATTTGCCCACATATGGTCATAGCCTGTTTCCGTAACAATTTCTCCGCTTTCGTTCTCAATCTTATAATGCTCTTTGCTGTGAGTATCAATCATAAATAATGTGTGGATAATTTTTCCGTTTTCGGTAATATTTTTCATATAGTTACCGTAACCCATATTCTTGGGTCCGAACTTGAACAGACAATGCTCTGCATTTGCAAACTGATATGCACACCAGAATTCACTGATACAGCCTGCACCGTCATGGTTACCCATTACGGGAGCCCAGGGGATTTTATAGGATTCAATTACTCTGATAAGTCGAAGCCACGCCCAGCTGCCCAAACCGTTATCACCTGTAACCGTTATTAAATCAGGTTTTGCGGTTTCGATTGCTCTTTTGATTGTTTCTTCCGTAATTTTACCCTCACTGCCAAATGTTTCGTAGTCGTCAAGCTGAGTATCTGTAAAGTTCAAAATAACAAAATCTTTGTCGGGATTTTTCTTTAACTCAACTGCATAATCAGCAGTAAAATCCTGAGTATCGCTCCAATCTTCAAAAAAAGCTTCCTCTCCACCCTCTTTCAACTGAGCAAAAACAGGTGTAAGCACCGGAACAATTGTCATACAAAATGCCACAACTAATCTCATAACTGCCATAATCAAACCCCTTTTTCCTTTTATTTACATATTGATTATAGCATAAAAATATATTATTGCAACCTATTGAAGAAAATTTCCGAAAAAGCCTCCGTTTTTCCTTTTTGATTGTGACCCCGGGTTACATTTTTTACACACTAAAATAATATCGTCACCGATCAAATCAATATCCTCCCAGCAGATGCGTATATCCTCACACCTGCCTGCAAGACCGCCCAGCTTTGCCCTGCCGTAAATTATCAAAGCGACTATTTTCCCGTCGCAGGTATTTATTTCCACATCGGAAACATTACCCAATCTGCAACCGTCTGCCTTATTTATTACTTCCTTATCCCGTAAATCCGTAATACAACAATTCATCGTCACACCTCATCAGATTCATATATTTCTTTTTTAAGCTTTTCTATTATTCTTTTTTCTAATCGAGAAATATAGCTTTGCGAAATTCCTAAAATTTCCGCAACCTCCTTTTGTGTATGCTCCTCACCGCCACCTATACCGAAACGCATTTCCATAATAGTTCTTTCACGGTCATTGAGTTTTTCAATGGTCTGCCTTAAAAGATTACATTCATCCTCTTTTTCAATACCCTTGTTCACCTCATCCGGTTCACTGCCCAAAACATCCGATAATAAAAGCTCATTCCCGTCCCAGTCAATGTTCAACGGTTCATCAATAGAAACATCATTTCTTGTAACATTGGTTTTCCTGAGATACATTAAAATTTCATTTTCGATACATCTTGATGCATAGGTTGCAAGCTTGATGTTTTTTGTCGGGCAAAAGGTTTTAACAGCCTTTATTAAACCTATTGAACCTATGGAGATTAAATCCTCCACACCTACATTGGAATTTTCAAATTTTTTGGCAATGTACACCACAAGCCGCAGGTTTCTCACAATCAGAATATCTCTGACACTCTCATCTCCTGCCGCTAATTTTTCCATAATTTCCTTTTCTTCTTCTTTTGACAGCGGCGACGGCAACACTTCCGGACCGTTAATGTAATTAACCTCATTAAATTTAAACTTTTCTCTGATTTTTCTGAAAAATTTTCTCAGGTTTAATATCATATAGCTTTTCATTTTCTGTTGACATCTCCAATATTTCATTACTTGCCAGAGCATAGTATTCTCCGCCGGAAACAGGTCTTTGCACAACTGCAATCAATAGATTTTTACAACTGTAAATGTTGCTTTTTAAAAATATTTTTACTTCATCACTTTTAATTGCGGATAAAATTCCCTCACCGTTTACTGTGTTGCAGGGTATTAATCTCAAACTTTTTATGTACTGTTCATCATCCGGCAAGGCTTTGTTTTTAAAGTATTTTTCCAGTTCTTTCGGTATAATGCTTTTTACATAATCCCATTGTACAATCAGTACAGGTTCACCGGTAAAGCTGTCTTTCAACGAATTTCCTGTATCAATTATTCCTTTTATCCTTATACTCTTTGAAAACAGTATTATTTCAATTTCACAGACATGACTGTCAGGTGCATTTTTCCTTGTAAGCTTTGAAATGATAAAGACTACGCCGTAACAAATACAAGTTCCCACCGCCAATGTGAGTGCATTTACATTGAGATAAAATGCACCGTTTGAATAAGTCATCCCAACAGGCTTAAAAGTAAACCACACAGCTAACATTATTCCTGCAAAAACAAAATTTGAAGCTAAAAAGCTAAGCCAATACCGAAAGAA
>JAZUIT010000011.1:0-3022 GCA_045642385.1 Acutalibacteraceae bacterium | reverse complement strand
CCATCAGTAAATCGCCTCCATAATCTTTCCTATCTGAACCTGTAAGTCTTCATAGTTCCGACGGTATAACGGTGCATCAATAAAGCCTAATGTGTGTGCTTTAACCGCAACCTGCTGAATGTTAATACCTATTCTTCTGAGTTGTGTAATAAGGTCTTTCAGGTCGGCAGACGGCTGTTCTTTAATCTCTTTTTCCGCACATAACCTGCGAAGAAATGCCGACTGTGACATACCTGATTTCCTTACTTTACTGTTTAATAATTTCAATTCATTGTCATTAAGACAAAACACAATTCTGTTGTTTCTGTTTCTCATTTCATTTCTCCATTTCATAGGGTATTAGGGGGTTCCCTGACAAGCTGCCGTTTTGTTGCAACAAAGGCGATGCTTGATAAGACAATGCCGCTGAATATCTTTAATTTGCTTCATCATAGATTTCTCTCGCTTTCTTTTTCGGTATAACAAGATAACGTCTGTTCCTGCCGCCGAAATTATGTTGAACAGTATTCTTTCCGTCATTGCTTTTAACAAGTAATTGCTCCGAATCAAGTGCCTTTAACAAAGCTTTTTCACTGATTGAAAAGGACTCGCCCTGTTCATTGCAGAACCGTCTGACCTCTTTTTGGGCAAGTGCGGAATGGAGATAATAGTATTCTTCATCCTCATATCCGATACAGTTTACAGGCGTATAATCGTCGAACATAGTATCCTTTTTTCTTAGATTAACACGCTCACTTTCAAGCATTGCAATCAGTTTAAATATGAATTTATGTGACGGCTGATCTACCGTTGTCTGTGCTTCACGCTTCACAGCAATAGTCAAAAGTATATCGGTAAACATACCCATAAAGTTCCCTTTACTTTCTTTATCGCAAGCCTTTTTATCAATAAAAAAGTCAAGCATAAAGTCATAACCGAGATACATTGAAACAAGGTCATCAATAAGTCTGTCACGAATATGCAATCCCTTTTCGGTCAGTAATTTATTAATTGATTTTCTTGTGTTAATAAACTTATCACCGAGCATTTTTACAAACTCGTTTTCATCGTTAAGGTACTTTTCTTTCAGCCATTCTGTGTAATTAAACATACAGGCAGATAATGTTCCGTCAGAGGCATAACGCTGATAATATGTGAGCATTTCATTGTCAATACTTGACGGAGTTATCTCCAGCGGAATATACCTTGCCGTACCGCTTTCACCCACATCGGGTAAAAACTCAGCGGTAATGATTGCATTGCCTTTCGGATATCTTGTCTGCATAGGCAACGATTTTGACGTAAGCCTCTGCCTGCCGCATCGGTTACCGTAAGCACGAAGCAGTATCTGCATTGTTCCCGTCATTGTATATTCATCACTTTTCTGACTCGGATGAAAGTCATCAATAACGGTTAAAACATCTTTTAATGAGCCTGTATTATAGATAAGACTATTCGCCGTATCACGGAATGAAAGAGGTAAATCTGTGTTGGAAAACCTGCCGAAAAAGGAACATATCAAGGCTGCCAGCGTACTCTTTTTAGAACCTGTTTTACCGTGTAACAGCAGTACTGTTTTCGGTTCGCATTGTGCTTTACGCATAAACGAATTAAGGGGTGAAAGAAACGCAAACGACAGAAGCGGCTGCATAATTTCATTTGGTGCAACATTACCGATAAGCATAAATATATCTGCGTATTCCTTTTCGGTAAGCTCACGCCTGCTGAATTCATAAAACTGTAATTTACCGTCAAGCTGTACATTGTTGGCATCGTCACCGGGCATAAGAAAAATATACTGACCGTCTTTTTTATGCCAGCCGGTGGTGGAATAATCCTCGCTTTTAGGGGCATATTTACTTGTAGTCTGAATAGCAAATCGTATTCTGTCCCTGATACCGTTTCCGGGAACGATATTGCAGTTAAACCCCCAGTGCTGACGAACCCAGTTAAGTTTATCAAACTCATCATTTGTGACGGATATTTCGGGTAACGGGTTGCCTTTTGAGTCAAAGCCTTCAATCTTAACCTTTGTATTTGTTTCATAACCGTTATAGCTTGAAACCTGAGAACTGATATACGGAACGAAATTACAAAGCTCAATAAAATGTTCGTTATTTTTTTTGAGAACATAATATCCGAGGCAGTTGTCTTCCACACCGTAAGGGTCAGGCAGTTCAACATCGTCGGGGCTGTTATACCTCATATTTTTTCACCTCGTGTATATTATTTTTTGGTGCTACAAGTGATACATAGCACATGTAGCACATAGCTTTTACATAAATCAATAAGTATTCATTCCTTTATTTAAATTTATTTTTCTGTCTCTTAGCGTTATAGCTGAGGGACTTTTTTCTTTCGGTCGAGTATGGTTTGGTAAGACGGATACTGAATCGTTTCCTGTCAATTTCAAAACGCATACCGCCGAAACCGTTGTCATCAATACATCTGCAAAGTTCGGGATATTCTTTTGCAAATGCAGAAAAACGGTTTTTAAGTTTTGTATTATGAGTAAAAATATCAATAGTGTTGTCAGTTTCAGTAAAATATATTTCAGTTACTTTCTGCTGTTTTTTCAGACCTGTTCTCGTTGCTGTCACTCCTTTCAAAAAGTATTTATTTTTTAAAATTTTCAAAACACCCCCGTTTTAAGATAGTTTTTCACGGTTCATAAACCGAGCTTTTTTAACTTTATCCGATAGAAAAGCGGGTAATGATATATGCTGTGTGAAAGATAAAATTATCGGATAAAATGTAAATTTGCCGTTTCATCCTTAACATTCCTGCAGGTAATCCTTGCGTGGCACTGTGCAGTTCCCGAATATTTCAATTCGGAACGCTCCGTTGTCTTATGACAACATCATGGCGGGTTGTGTGTTTCGGACGGTCATTCAGTTGTGTTTTTTGTCTCTCAACTTTACGTTACAAAAACAACAGCCAAAATGGGGGTATTTTCAATAACTTTTTTATTTTCTGCAAATAATTCAATAAAAGATAATGTTGGCCTTGCTTTTGTTGTTTATTTTCACAATAAAATACACCT
>JAZUIT010000010.1:0-6076 GCA_045642385.1 Acutalibacteraceae bacterium | reverse complement strand
TTGTACAGTCACAGCATCAGCTTGTCGGCTTCCTGCTTCCTTTGTTTACATTTGTTCCATTGGTAATTCTTCTTAAAAAGATTGAAGGAAAAAAGTAATTATACATTAAGGAAGAAAAATTCGGATATTCAAAACAAGCACCTTTGTTCCACCGGTGAACGGTGAAACACTAACAGGCTTGGCTTTGTACTTCTGCATAATAATCCGAAATGCTTAATTACAGCTTAATAATACTTTCCATCCTGTTCACTTCGGTGAGCAGGATTTTTGTTAAATACCTTGAAGTGCATAAAAAAGGTGCTGTAAAAAACTACAATCTTTTACAGCTCCCTGATTTTTTAACCGGGTTTTATATAAACACACAAAGGGGATAGGAAAAAGTACAAAATCTTTTGACTTCTATAATACTTTTTTCGGTCTGTGCGTTTTTTTACATCCCTTTAACATCAAAGCAAAATACGCTTTATAGATGCTTTTTAATTTTAAGAATATTCTGACCGTCTTTATATTCGTATGTGACATCGTCCATGGTCTTCTTAACCATAAAAATGCCGAGTCCGCCGATACCCCGTTCTTCCGCAGAAAGAGTTATATCCGGGTCTGCTTTTGCAAGCGGATCGTACGGAATACCGTTATCAATAAATGTTATTATTACCGACAGCGGATCCTCCGCAACTTCAACGCGAACGGTTGCAGGACCGACATTGGGGTTATAAGCATAATGAGCGATATTGCTGAAAAGCTCGTCAATTGCAACATCAATCTGCATTTGTGCTTTCATCGGACAATCATATAATTCAAGCTGTTCATTAACAAAATCCGTAACGGCATTTAAGTTGTCAACAGTTGCTTCTAAAGTAAGTTCCTTCATTCTATAATTCCCACCTTTTATATTTTTAGCAACACAAGCTCAGAATTATTCAATCGTAAGAATATCAGAAAATCCCGTAATTTCAAAAACTTCGTTTATGTCGCTGTTTACATTTTTAATAGACATTTTGCCCTGCTTATTCATTGTTTTCTGTGCGGCAAGCAGAACACGAAGTCCTGCCGAAGAAACATACTCAAGTTTTGAAAAATCAAATGTAAGAACCTCAACACCTGTCAATTCTCCGGTAACTACTGCTTCCAACTGCGGTGCAGTTGTAGTATCAAGTCTTCCCTGTAAAGCAACCTCTAATGTGTTTTCTGTTTTGTTTTTAATAATTTCCATTTTATATGTCCTTTCTCAAATAAAATTTTTATGTTTGTTATTTATTATCGGCTTCGCTCTTCTTTTTATAATCAAGGCAAAGCATTGTAATATCGTCAAATTGCGGTGCATCACCTACAAAAGCATCTATATCGGTTTTAACCGCAGGCAATAAGTGGAACGGATCTTCATCCGAATTTTCAGCCAGAATTTTTTCAAGCCTTTCCATACCGTAAAGCTTATTATCCTTATCGGTTGCTTCGGTAACACCGTCAGTGTACTGGAACACCTTATCTCCGGGTTCAAGCATAATTGAAAATTCTTTATACTTCATACCTTCCATACCTGCAAGTACAAAACCGGGTTTAGTTTTAAACGGCAGATATTTTTCGCCTTTTTTGCAGATAAACGGCATTTCGTGACCTGCATTAACATAACGGAATTCACCCGTAGTAATATCAAGAACACCCTCAAACGCAGTAACGAACAACTCACCGCTGTTTGATTCACAAAGCAATCTGTTAACATCTGTAAAGACATCACCCAAATTTGCTCCCGGAAGTGTATGGTCTTTAATAAGAGTTTTGGCAATAACCATAAACAATGCGGCAGGTACACCCTTACCCGAAACATCTGCCATAACTATGGCAATGTGATTTTCATCTACCATAAAGAAATCGTAGAAATCTCCGCCGACTTCTTTTGCGGGAGTCATAGTGGCGAAAATATCAAATTCATCACGGTTGGGGAACGCGGGGAAAATACACGGAAGCATTGATGCCTGAATGTGTGTGGCAACATTAAGCTCGGTACCTATACGCTCTTTTTCCGCCGTAACCTCGGTAAGATTTTGAATATGCTCTTTGAGAGAATCCGTCATCTGCTCAAAGCTCTCGCTGAGAGTCTGAATTTCATCACCCGTTTCGATACTTGACTTATAATCGAGATTACCGCCGCCTATCTTTTCGACATCTTCCGTCAGGCTGATAACAGGTTTTGCCAAATTGTGAGCAAGTCTGTTTACAGCGATGAGCATACAGACAAAAAGAATTACATTAAGTGCGGTTATAAGAATATCTATAAGAATAATAAGTCTGTTTGCTTCCATAGCAGGTTCAAGAATACTGTCTATTGAAAGAACTATTGCAAGCTTCCATCCGGTTTCCTTTATTGTATCAAATACAACATATGCATCTTTTCCGTTGATGACGCTTTCTATACTGCTGCTCTCTTTTGCCTTAATCTCTTTAACTGCATTCTCTGTTCCGAGAAGGTCAAGTGCGGTTGTTTTGTCCGTAATTCCCTTTGCAGAAATAGGAGTACCGTTTTCGGCAAAAAGCATTGCATATCCCGAATGATTTTCCACATCAATATCAAGAACAAATCTATTGATATTTTCAATAATTATATCTGCTCCGATAACACCTCTGATTTTTCCTCCGACAGAATAGGGAGCTGTTATAGTTATCATACTTCCTCTGTCAAAAGTATCGGAGTAAACATCGGAAATATATGTTTTTCCTGTGCTGATAGTTTGAGTATACCACTTTGCATCAGCCGCTTCGGGATTGTATGCCCCTATACCCTGTTTGGAAAGTACATTCTTATCATAGCCGATATTTACATGTGTATTAGTTGCAACATAGATGCTGACTATCATCGGACAAGTATCAAGCAAAGACTTAAATTCAGGTTCAAGTCCCATAAGAAGATTTGCCTCTGCAATAACATCCGGATTTTTTAAATCCTCTTTTTCAAACGGAAGCCAGTGAATTTGATTACCTGTTACACCTTCGTCAAAATCATCAGGTGTCGGTATTTCTCTGCTTCCGAAGCTATTCGGATTTTCATAGATGTATTCGGCAAACTGTGCCGACTCATCAATTTTAGAAATTATTCCGGAAAGCTGTTCGGCAATAGTGTCCGCCTGTCCCTCGGTATATATTTTCGCAGAATCTATCGCCTGTTCGATTAGCTGGTTTTCATTCTTGCTTTTAAGCACGAGTACACTTACCTGTGTAACTGCAAACGAAATAACAATCGTCAGAGCAAGTACAATAATAAATGCACTCAGTATCTTTTTTCTGATACCCATTCTTTTTTTCTTCATTTCTCAATACCCCATCCTTTTTTCTTTAAAATGTTTTCTATTGTTTTAAAAGATTTTTCGGTGTCCCAAATAAAAATATTTGGGGTTTTATAAACTGAAAAACCTTTAAGACAAACCTTTTTTTGCGGCGTTACGCCTATGTGTCTGCCGCCCGTTGAAACAAGGAAATTATAAGAAGCTTTGTTGATTAAATTTGACTCGTGGTATCCGGCATCATCCTCGTAACCATTTATCAAATAAACTTCCCCAACCGTATATTTTATTCCTCTTTCTGCATAATCTTTCATCATATCGTAAAAGAGAGCAAAAGACATGGTTTTTTCGGGTGCAATCCAAAGTGAAATTATTTCTTTGGAATAGCCGAGCTTTCCTCTTTCTGCGGCATCTCGAAAAATTTCATAATAACTTTCCTCTCCGTCAAGCACGGTTAAATCCTCAAAAACACCTTTTTGCCACAGACCGTACCACAGCATCGAAGTGATTTTTTCTTTATATAATCCTACCGAAAGCTGTTCATTTTTGTCATTTATCCGTTGCCTTATTTCTTCTTCATTGCTTATTTCAAACATACCGCCGCAGTTTTCAAAAGATTTTTCACCGTGACTGAGAGAAGAAACATAATTATCCTTAGTTACTGCAATGTGCTTATAGATATCGGCAATCAACGAAGCTTCATCGGCAACAGCCGGTCGGACAAGTATTTTTTCACCATCTTTATTTAATAAATTCAACATAAAAACCCCTCAGAATATAATTGTCAGATTGTTAAGTCCGAATGTAGAACGGTAGTCTGCAACATTACAGGTATCGCATACCATTTTTATACCTAAGCAATCATCAAGTTCAAGAAATGCATCAATATCATTTGAAGTCGGTCTTTTTTGTTCATAATACTCCAACGGATTGAATTTTGCACCGGCATAACGAAGTCTTAAAATGAGTATTTCTTCGTGGCAGAAAATCCGTATACCTATTATATTCATTTTACCTTTCCTGGTTGAATGTTCAACAGCCATATGAATCATCTCATCCATCGAAAGCGTAATCATCATCGTCTGCTTGGGACTGATATCATTCTGTTCGCAAAATTCTTCAAGCTTTCCTACTGCTTCGGAAATGCTTTTTTCATCGTCAGTTGCAGTTATTGCTATTGATTTTCCGCTTTTTTCAAATTTGGTATTGAGCAATAAAAGCAGAGAAAGATTTTTGTCCTTTTTCTTAGCAATAATATGCATAACAAATGTTACGAGTAAGGTTCCCGCCTCACATACCGCAAATGATATCCACAAGCCTCTTTCACCGTCAAGCTTCATCAGAACAAAAGCGGAACCAACAAGGAGAACAAAACAGCGAAGCACCGTAATTATATTTGAAATTACAGTATGGGAATTTGCAATATGAAGATAGGCAAGTAAGTTTGTCAACAAAGCCAAAGGAATTGAAAGAGCAAAAAGCCGAACCGCAAAAGCTGTTTGCTTTACACCCTCGACAAATCCGAACATTACGGATATCTGCGGTGCAAAAACAATAACGGCAACAACAAAAATAATTGTAAGTACACCGCTTAGTTTTAACGCAGCTTTTATCATTCTTTTGATGCTGACAGTATCTCTCTCGGCTGTAAAGACTCCTATAATCGGTACTAACGCACCTGCACTTCCGACGGTTATCGCCATAGAAAAAGAATTTATTGAGTTGACGACAGAAAGAGAAGAAAGTACCGCCGCACCCAAAACAGATGCAATCATCTGATTAAGAACATAGCTTTTTAAAAGTATTGAAATATTTTCAGTTGCACCGGGGCTTCCTACAACAAAAACTTTGCCGGACAGCTTGAAGAAATCATTTAAAGAAATATGTGTAAATCTGAGTGTATCACTTTTTTTAATCAGGATAACTAATCCGAAAATCGTTGCCGCCGCACTGCCTATAATAGATGCCAACGCAATTCCCGCAACTCCCATAAAGGCAAGAAGAATATCAAGTAAAACATTTAATACGGCTGTTATAATAAACGAAAAAGTTGTTTCTATCGCTTTTCCGTCAAGCCTGAGGAAGTTAAAAGAAAGATAAATTCCGGCTGTAAATATACCTCCGGCAGACATTATGAGCGTATAAATTTTTACATCGTCATAAAGCTCCGGCGGTGTTCCGAGCAACCGTACTATTCCCGGAAGAAATACGATAACTATTATGCCGAAAAAAACGCACAAAACAACTGTTACAATATATGTTACCGTGAAAGCTTTTTTGCATTCTTTTGTTTTCCTTTTTCCTATAAGAGTAGCACATAAAGCACTGCCGCCTATCCCGGCAAGATTACCGATCGTAGCAAATATGTAATACACGGGAAGTACAAGGCTCATTACAGCCAGCTTTGCTTCACCGAATGTGTTTCCTATTACCATATTACCGACAATCTGCCCGATACAGCTGCATATAATCGCAAGCACAGAGCTGAAATAAAAACGCCTGAAAACACCGCTCAGCAATGTTTCATCAGTCAGAGTCCCTTTACCTTTTCTGCTTTTATTCATTAAATTCCGCACCAACTTTTTATTTTTAAAAGAAAATCCATTTAATTATAATTTATACAAACACATATATCAATATTACGCCAAAACAATATATGGTTTTTCTTGAATTTAACAATTACAATAGTCCTTCCATATTCTATCGAGCTATTATACCATATTTTATTAAAACCGTCAATAAAATATCCGGTTTTAAGACAAAAATTTACTAGTTTGTTGCGTTTATTGCAGAATAATATT
>JAZUIT010000009.1:0-1532 GCA_045642385.1 Acutalibacteraceae bacterium | reverse complement strand
GTTTTGCCCTCCATAAAACGCATTGACAGTATTTTCTTTTCACGGTTTGACAGGTTGCTTATTTCTTCTTTTAAAAGTATTTCATCTATCCAGCCTGTATCATTGTTCCTGTCCCCCACCTGATCCATCAGATAAATTGTATCACCGCCGTCGGAAAACACAGGTTCATACAAAGAAACAGGTTCTACTATGGCTTCAAGTGCTACAATAATTTCTTCTTTTTTTCTGTCCATAAACTTTGCAATTTCGCCTATTGTCGGTTCACGATTCAGCTTATTTGTAAGCTCTTCCTTTGCCTGCATAGCATGGAAAGCGGTATCACGCATTGAACGGCTCACCCTGATTGCGTTATTATCCCGCAAGTATCTGCGAATCTCTCCGATTATCATAGGTACGGCATAAGTTGAAAACCTCACATTTTGAGTAATATCAAAATTATCTATGGATTTTATCAGACCTATGCACCCTACCTGAAATAAATCATCCGGGTTTTCTCCACGGTTGGAAAATCTCTGTATTACCCTAAGCACAAGCCGGAGGTTACCTTTTATCAGCTCATCCCTTGCATTCATATCCCCTGCCTTGACTTTTTTCAGAAGTTCAATTTTCTGTGCTTCCTTCATAACCTTTAACTGTGATGTATCCACACCGCATATTTCCACTTTATTGTATTGCATATACTGCCTCCTCAGTACAATTATTGACATTAGCCGGTTTTGCAATACAGCAATAAAAAAGTAATTTATGGAAATAATTAATGCTCCTGTGAAATTTGACTTTTACAGACAAGTGATGTTATAATTATAAAAATTCTTAAAAATGTCAAAGAAAAAATCAGAATTTAGGGAACACAAAGGAGCGACTATGAAAAAAAACACCAAAATATTAATTATTATTTCTGCTTTCATCCTCGTAGCGGCAGTTATTATAACGGTTTTTTTCTGTACAAAAAATAAAAAAGCTGTTGAGAATACAACAACCAAACACAATACTGTCAATGAAGCAACGGTAGTAACATTTAAATCCGATGATGACACCTGCTTCAAATTAGCCATTGACAAGAAAACTATAACAAATTTAAACGAAAAAATCGGTCTTGCAATAAGCTACGTTTCGAAAAACGAAGCCGAAGTTTACACTTTCGGTGCTGATTTTGCTTTACAGAATATGACTGATGCAGGTTGGCGACCGGTTAAGCTCACCTATGATATTTTTGAGGAAATAGCTTATGAGCTTTCCCCCTCTTCCAGAGTTCAGGCTCAGGTAATTGTACTGTCAGAACACTTTGATATGCTGGAAAACGGTAAATACAGAATAGTAAAGGTTATCAAAGACAAGGATAACAACAATATCGAAGCTTATGCGGAAATTGAAATAAAGCTTCCGGCAGATGCAAGCAAAACCACAACAAAATAATTAAAAACGGTATAATTATCTTTAAACACAGCAATCAAAGAAAAATAAAACTGAAAAAAATTTATAATAATCAGCCTTAATTTTTAAAAAAGTATTTACTTTTTACATTTTTTATG
>JAZUIT010000008.1:0-9017 GCA_045642385.1 Acutalibacteraceae bacterium | reverse complement strand
GGTGCAATTTCCGGCGAATATGTGGATGAATTTTTTCCTGATTGTGAAAGAATATTGCTGAAAAGCGGCGGAAACGGGTATTTCCTTGACCACGGAGCGGAAGCAGCGGCGGCAAGAAAATATAAATTGGTGGGAATTGATCCCCAGTCCGTTGGAACTCACGGTGCGCAGGTGCGACCGCACAGAGCCTTTTTGTCGGAAAATATTGCAATTTTAGAGGGCTTGAAGCTTGACGATGTAAAACAAGGCTGGTATTATCTCATAGCCCTGCCCATGAAAGCCGGAAATGTTGACGGCAGTCCGATAAGAGCCGTATTAATTGAAGACGACATTTTCTGGGCAAAGGGTGTAAGGGAGTAAAAGCGTTATGTTTTTAAAACTTATAAATGTTACACCGCTTGAAGATTATAAGTTACTTATTGAATATGAAAATTTTGAAAAACGAATTTTTGATGTGAAACCGTATATTTCCGGTTCGTGGTATGGTATGTTATCTGATAAAAGTTTTTTTAAAACCGTTCACATAAGCGGAAAAACGGTCGAATGGGCTGACGGACAGGATATTGCACCTCATGAGTTGTATGAATTATCTGTCAGAGCGTAAAACTATATATTCAAAATCAAAAAAGGTTGTGACGAAGTAAAAACTTCATCACAGCCTTTTACTAATTGTACTTTGTAATTGTGAGCGTAAGCGTGGCGATCAGTTTTGCCAGTAGCTTTTATCCAATGAACGATACATAATTGCTTCGCTTATGTGTTGGGAGTTTACTTCCTCCGAATTGTCAAGATCGGCAATTGTTCGGGCAACTCTCAGAATTTTGTCATAAGCTCTTGCGGAAAGTCCCAATCTTTCAAAGGCTTTTTCAAGCAATAAAATCGCATCGTGCGTGGGAGTGCAATACATCCTTGTCATTTTTGCATTGAGCTTTGCGTTACAGGTGATACCTGTGTCTTTGTACCTTTCAAGCTGAATTTTTCTTGCCGCATTTACTCTTTTTCTGATGTCCTCCGAGGATTCGCCACGGGATTTATCGTTTATTTCCTCAAATGTGACGGACGGCACTTCAATATGGATATCAATTCTGTCAAGCATAGGACCGGAAATTTTTGCGAGATATTTCTGCGGTGCATTTCTGGCACAGGTGCAAACCTTTGTAGGATGACCGTAATATCCGCAGGGACAGGGATTCATAGCACACACCAGCATAAAAGAGCTGGGATAAGTATATGTTCCGGACGCTCTTGAAATTGTTATTTCGTTATTTTCAACAGGCTGTCTAAGCGCTTCCATAGCTGACTTTGAAAATTCGGGAAGCTCGTCCAAAAACAGCACGCCGTTATTTGATAGTGAAATTTCACCGGGTTTCGGAACAGAACCGCCGCCCGATAATCCCACGATAGAGGTATTGTGATGCGGTGAGCGGAAAGGTCTTTGAGTAATAAGCGGATTTTCGGGTTTTACTAATCCTGCCACGGAATAAACCATTGTTGTTTGCAAGGACTCTTCAAATGTCATTTCGGGTAAAATTGAGGGTATACGCTTTGCAAGCATACTTTTGCCCGAACCGGGAGGACCCACCATAATTACATTATGACCGCCTGCCGCTGCAATTTCCAAGGCTCTTTTCGCCGCCTGCTGACCCTTTACATCTGCAAAATCAAGCTGTTCAAACGGGTCAACTACCGTTTCACAAAGTGAGCCCGTCAGCTTTTCAATTTCGGCAAATCCGCTGAAATGATTAACAAGCTCCGTTAAATGCTTTACGGGGTATATTTCAATATTATCCACAACTGAGGCTTCCTGTCTGTTGTCATAAGGAATGAATATTTTTTCAATATGTAACTCACGGGCTTTAAGTACGGCAGGAAGTACACCGTTTACCCGTCTTACCGAACCGTCAAGGGATAACTCGCCCATAAAAGCACAGTTATCAATCCTGTCAAATAACTGCTCACTTGAAAAAAGCAATGCGATTGTCATAGGCAGGTCAAAATGTGTACCGTCTTTTCTGACATCGGCAGGTGCCAAATTCAAAGTCATTTTGCTGACGGGAATTTTAAATTTACAGTTTGTCATAGCGGATTTTATTCGCATTTCCGCTTCATTGACGGATGTAGATGGCAGACCGACAATATCAAATGATGGCAAACCCCTCATAATATTTGCTTCAACCGTAACGGGAAAACAGTCGATACCCGAAATACCTATCGTTTTAACTTCTGCAAAAATAATACATCACTACCTTAATTTAATTGGTCTAATGTCAACGAGTAGCCGTCTATAAAATCATTTATGAAGCTTTCCGCTTCGGGTAAATTCAAATTTTCGATTATTTTTAACGTGCTTTCCTTTGCCGTTGAAAAATCATTGTTGCCGGCTTTTTGCTCCTCAATACACTTAATTAATGCGGAAATTTTGTCAGCGGCTTTTACAAGCTTCCACAGATATTCATCTTCATCGGATTTAAACAAAAGGGGAGAAAAATCCTCCTTTAAATCCTCCGGCAGAAGCTCCAAAAGTCTGTTGCAGGCGGTGTTTTCCACCTTGTCATAAGCGGCTTTAACATCTTCATCGTAATATTTAACCGGGGTTGGCATATCGCCTGTCAGAATTTCCGGCACATCGTGATAAAGCCCCAACAGCGCCGCCCTGTCCGTATTGATATTTCCACCGAAACGGCGGTTGTGAATTACTGCCAAAGCGTGTGCGATTATGGAAACCTCCAAAGAATGCTCCGAAAGATTTTCGCTTCGTATGTTACGCATCAACGCCCAGCGGTTTATATATTTCATTCGTGAAAGCATCGGAAAAAAACTGTATGCCATGTTTTTATCTCCTGAAAATTCTTTTAATTTTTCTGTAAGCACGGACAACGAATTTTCGGTTAATCCTGTCAAGCTCAGCCTTTTGTTTTCGGATTGTTTCAGCCTGTCCGGCTTCCTTTTTTATGTGTTTTTCTATCTCGGATTTCTGTGCGGATATTGTATTTTCCTGCTTTTGGATATTATCTTCCAAAGTCTTTATTTTTTTATCCATGTCGGAAATTTGCTTTGCGGTTTGATTTTTAACCTGTTTTAATTCTGAAGCGGTGCTTCTTGATTTTTTAAACATACTGAAATATCTTTTTGCACCGTGAGATATTTTTAATTTCATATCCCCAAAATCAAAATCAGCGGAAATTTCTACCGAATTAAGTTGTTCTTTTATCTGCTCAAATGTATAAATATCACATTCTTTTTCGGGAGCAAGCATATCTTTTAAGCTGTAAAAAAGCCTGTTATACAAGGTCATAAGATATTCTGTGTCGGCTTTTTCGGTTTTTGAGTTTTCAATAAAATTCAAAAGATTTTCGATTGTGCGGTTTTCAAGGGTAATTGCATTTTCAGGCTGTCCGATGGCTTCAAAAAATGCAGTTATTTTTTTGTTCCACACAAGATTAATTGCAGGCACACCCAGGGCATACGCAACAATTGAAGAGTGCATACGGGTTGATATAATGCAGTTGAAGCCTGAAATTGTTTCTATAAGCTCCCGTGACGAGTCAACAAAAATCAACTCATTTTCCGGAATATTGAAATTTTCACGGTAATAGAGCATTGTGTTGTTGTCAAGAGTGCTGCCGTTTGTGTAAAACTTACAACTGTAACCTTTTTCTATAAGTTCATCACGGAGCTTTTTTAAAAATTCGCCCTCCTGATTTAAAGACCAATCAAGTCCGTTATCTTTAAATAAACCGCCACGGACAACATTTATACCTATTGTATTATCGGAACAATTTTTCATACATTTTGAATAAATATACTTTACCCACACAACCGGGTCACAGACTTGTTCCACAGCTTTATCTGTATATTTTCGAAATTCATCGGGAAACTCACGGACGGAAATTGATTTAATACAGGGAGTGGACAAAAGCTCCTTTAATTTTAATTCATTTTCCTCGGTGGAATCGCTGTTATTTGCACCGATAGAGGAAATAACAACGGGAATATTATTTTCGGTTGCAATATCAAGTATTGTTTTTATACCGTCAAAAAATCCCAAATAGCTGAAACCGAAAATACCGCCGCCTGCAAAAAATATCAGGTCGGCATTTTTTATTACACCGGCGTCAGGGTGCTTGACAGCCATAAATTCCATTGAAAAATCCCTGCTTTTATAGCCGAGATTGTTAAGCACAACCTGCAAAATCCGCATAAAGCAGACGGATATTAAATTGTCACCGAAGTTGTCATCATTGTGATGAATTATAAGGATTTTCATAATTAAAATTCAAAATCCACAGCCACACGGTCAAGACGGCAAGCCTTGACATAGGCGGAAATTTTTTTATGCTCCGGGTGATTTTTATAGATGTCCAAAGCTTCAAGGCTTTCATAAACACCTATCAAAGCCATATCAAAGGACATATCGGATTTTAAAATATCTTTGCCGATTTCAAGAGATTTAATTTCGGGTATAACACCCACAAGTCCCATAAGTCTTGTGCGGATAATATCCATATTTTCTTCCTTTGTGTGACCCTCTGCTTCGTCCTTGAATTTCCACATAACGATATGTTTAATCATTATAAAATCTCCTTAATCAAATAATTCCGTGCTGAAATATCTTTCCCCGGTGTCGGGTAAAATTGTAACAATTCTTTTGCCGGGACCCAATTCTCTCGCCATGTGAATAGCGGCGGCAACATTTGAACCGCTGGAAATTCCGCACATAATGCCCTCCTTGCGTGCAATATCTCTTGCAGTTTGCAAAGCTTCCTCATCACTTATTATGCAGATTTTATCGTAGATTTTCGTGTTGAGGTTGTCGGGAATAAGACCGTCACCGATACCCATTTGCAGGTGTGTTCCGATGCTTCCTCCGGAAAGTATTGCCGCATTTTCAGGCTCAACAGCCCATATTTTAATATTCGGGTTCTGGGTTTTAAGCACTTCGCCCACACCGGAAATTGTGCCGCCCGTACCTACGCCGGAACAAAATCCGTCAATGGGACCGCCCACCTGTTCCAAAATTTCAAGTGCTGTATGATATTTATGTGCCATGGGATTATCGGTATTTGAAAATTGCTGAGGTACATAAACATTTTTGTCCTCTTTTTCCATTTGTAAAGCTGTATCCAGGCACTCTTTTATACATTTACCTATATCACCGTCATCGTGAATTAAAACAACCTCCGCACCGTAGCTTTTCATAAGCTTTCTGCGTTCTTCACTTACGGAGTCGGGCATAATAATTCTTACCTTATAACCCTTTACGGCACCAACCAAAGCAAGTCCTATACCCTGATTACCGCTTGTGGGTTCAACGATAACGGTGTTTTTGCTAATTTTTCCCGCCTTTTCCGCTTCAATAAGCATATTGTATGCCGTTCGTGTTTTTATTGAACCGCCAATATTTACGCCCTCATATTTTACGAGAATTTCAGCGCAATTTTCATCAGTTAATTTGTTCAACCTTATAATCGGCGTGTGTCCTATTGCATCAAGTACATTGTTGTATATCAAGGGAATACCTCCAAAAATAATTTACATTTCTATTTTATTCAGAATTTATCTGACAGTTACTTTACAGGTAGCTTTTTTACCAGAGCCGTCAACGGCGGCACAGGTGATAACTGCCGTACCCTTTGAAACGGCTTTGATTTTTCCGTTTTGTGCAACTATGGCAACCTTGGAGTTCGATGTACTCCATTTCAGATTTTTATTTATGGCATCCGAGGGGGAAACGGTAACCGTAAACTGACCGAGCTTACCCGGTGTCCAGTTAAGCGAAGCAGCGTTGAGCTTAACCGATGTAACGGCTTTTCCCACGGTTACTTTACAGGTGGCTTGCTTGTTTGTGCCGTCCTTTGATTTACAGGTGATAACCGCCGTACCGTAATTTACAGCCGTAAGCTTGCCGCTTGAATTTACCGAGGCAACCTTTGTGTTTGAACTGCTCCAGCTCAAAGCCTTGTTTGCGGCGGTTGAGGGGTTGACGGTAGCTTTAAATGTTCCTGTTTTGCCCTTTATCCATTTTAAGGAAGTGGCATTGAGTGTGATTGATGTAACACCCTGAGAAACCGTTACTTTGCAGTAAACAATTTTATTTGTGCCGTCGGTGGTGGAACAGCATATATTCGCACTGCCCTTGCCGACGGTTTTAAATGAACCGTTACCGGTAACGGTTACGACCTTTGTGTTGGTTGAATACCATTCCACAGGCGTACCGTGGGGATTTTGAGGTTTTATCACCGTTTTCAGAGAACCTGCTCTGCCGGAAGCCCATTTGATGGATTTAATATTCAAATCAAGTGAGGTTGTCCTTGTCATAATTGCAAATGAAATACCGTTTTTCTTTGCAAAATTGTGTGCGGTGGAATTGTTATAACACTTGAATGTTAATTTTTCGCATCCGTTAAAAGCACCTGTCCCGATTTGAGTTTCACAATTCAAAAATGCGGCAGAGGTTAATGCAGAACAGTTGAGGAAAGCATAGCTTCCCACCTTTGTGACCGTACCCGGAACGGAAACAATTTTCAGATTTTGTGCATTTGCAAAAGCATTGGCGGAAATTTCCTTAACCGTTGTGGGAACGGAAAATTTTGTGTCCGTTTTACCGTCGGGGTAACAGATAAGGTTGGTTTTTGCCTGATTGTAAATTACATTGTTTACCGCACAATAGCTTTTGCTTTGTGATGTGACCGTTTTAAGCTTTGCGCAGTTGCCGAATGAAGTGGGATTTAATGATGTTAAGCTTTCGGGCAGGGTGACGGAAGTTAAGCCGCAACAGCCATAAAAAGCATAAGATTCAATGGTTTTCACTGAATTTGGTATTTTGATTTCTTTAAGATTTTCGCAATATGAAAAAGCATAATAAGGTATTTTCGTGAGATTTTCAGAAAGCTCCGCCGAGCTTAGTGACGAATGATTGAATATATAAGAGGAAAGAGTATTTACATTTTTAATTGAAACGGTTTTAAGGTTTGATGTATAACTGAAAGCACCGGGAGCTATTGATTTAACGGTGTTGGGTGCAGTGAATGTTGCACCGGATTTTGCCGCAGGATAAAGTACAATTTCGGTTTTAGCCGCATTATATAACACATTGTTGACCGCACAGTAGTTGGGATTGCCGTTTTGTACGGTAATGGTTGTAAGTGAAGTACAACCGTAAAAAGCGTTTTCGCAAATATCGGTTATTTTATCTGAAATATGTAATGCGGTAATATGGTTACAGTTGTTGAAAGCATAGGAGTTTATTGCGGTGATATTCCTGCCCTGGAATGTTGCCGGAATTTGTATTGAACCGGAAATGCCGGTATTCTTTACGGATGTGACTTTTACACCGTCACCTGTAAGTGAATAGTTGAAAATATTGTCGGAATAATCATTTGCAAATCCGGAAATGTTCAGCATACAACAGATAACAATTGCCGAAATAAAAATTGATATTGCTTTTTTTAACAAAATAACCACCCCTTTTATCAATTAAGAATTATGAATTAAGAATTATGAATTATAATTCCGCTATTCCTTCCGAAGCTCCTAAAAGTACTATTCCCATAACAACTGCCGAAATGACAATTTTCTGGTAAAATGCCAATTTTTCTTTAAGAAAAACACGGGATAATATTATAGAAACTATACAATACGAACCGATAAGCGGTGCGGAGAAAACGGGATTTTCTGCCATTGCATAAACATAGAAAACCTGACCGAATACTTCAAAACCGGAAGCGCAGAGTTGGCTTGGATTTTTAAACGGATTATATTTTTTATGTTTTAAACACATATACAGCCAACACAAAATACCCACAACAAAAAATGTAATACCGTAAGTAGCGAGAACATCAATTTCCGACATTTGAAATCCTGAATTTTCGTCAAGAATAATACCGTCAGCCGCCGTTCCGATTGTGTCAAAAACACAGTAAAGTAAAGGGAAAATCAAAGCCTTTGCACCTGTTTTGTATTTTACATCCGCAATGTCGGAAGATGCCAGCTTGTTTTCGATAACGGACAGACATATTATGCCGATACAGATTATTATTGTACCTCCGATTGAAAGTGCGTCAAAGTTTTCACGGATTTGGTTTTTGTTACCCGTAACCGTAAACCACACTATCATCACAACAGCGGACAAAGCCCCGGATGAATTTTGTACAGGGGAAATAATTGATACTTCTAAATATCGCAAACCTGCATAACCGATTACCATTGAAAGTATGTACATCAAAGAGGCGGGGGAATATTTAATAATATTAATAAATGAAATATCCGCACCGAAAAATATCAGTATAACCGACATCAAGCCCATACCCAATCCCACGGACACAGCGGTTTCGAGGTGACTTAAATTATTATTATCGTCAGTACCTTTTTTATAAAAAAGGTCGGCACAGCCCCAACCCATAAGACATATTACTGCAAAAGCAAACCACATAACAATACCCCAACATATTTATAATTTATTTTATCACAAAAAATAAATTATTTCAATAAAAACTATTCAATATATGAAAAATATGTTATAATGTTGTGTGAATACGGGAGGGTGTACCAATGAAAATATTAGCTATTGACGGAAACAGTATAATTAACCGTGCTTTTTACGGTATAAAGCTACTCACCACAAAGGACGGTCAGTTTACTAACGGTATTTACGGTTTTTTGAATATTATGTTAAAATTGAAAGCTTCATTAGAACCCGATGCCATAGCTGTGGCTTTTGATTTGCACGCCCCCACATTCAGACATAAAATGTATGACGGTTACAAGGCAGGCAGAAAGGGTATGCCCCCGGAATTAAGAAGTCAGATGCCCATTTTAAAAGATTTACTTCATCACCTCGGTATCAAAACCGTTGAGCTTGAGGGTTATGAGGCTGATGATATTTTAGGTACTTTGTCCTTAGCCTGCGGTGAGGATGATTTTTGCTATATTGCCACCGGTGACAGGGACAGCTTACAGCTTGTTTCAAAGAATACCAACGTGTGTTACGCTTCGACAAAGGTTGGTGCGGCTCAGAC
>JAZUIT010000007.1:0-4307 GCA_045642385.1 Acutalibacteraceae bacterium | reverse complement strand
TATTCCTCTTAAAATAAACAGGGAAACAAATTATTCCAAGGATAAGAATTTATGGCATCTTTCCCACGAAGGTCTTGACCTTGAAGACCCGGCAAACGAACCCCAGTACAATAAACCCGGATTTTTGGAGATGGGTGTTTCTCCCGAACAGGCTCCCGATAAGCCCACTTATGTTAAGCTTGCATTTGAAAAGGGTATCCCCGTAAAGATTGACGATAAGGAAATGACTTCAATTGAAATGATTGAATATCTTAATAAATTGGGCGGCGAAAACGGTATCGGTCTTGCCGATTTGGTTGAAAACCGTCTTGTAGGTATGAAGTCAAGAGGCGTTTATGAAACTCCCGGCGGAACAATTCTCTACCGTGCGCATCAGGTGCTTGAAACCATCACTCTTGACAGAGATACTCAGCATTATAAAGAGTTAGTTGCTCAGCGCTATGCGGAGCTTGTATATTTCGGTCAGTGGTTTACACCTTTGCGTGAGGCTCTCGGTGCATTTGTTGACAAAACTCAGGAGCGTGTAACAGGTGAAGTTACACTTAAATTGTACAAGGGCAATATGATTAACGCAGGTGTTACATCACCCTATTCACTTTACAGTGAGGATTTTGCAACATTTGATGCAGACGAAGTTTATGACCAGAACGATTCCGCAGGATTTATAAATCTTTTCGGACTTCCGATTAAGGTTAAGGCATTACTTGACCGTGAAAGGGATAATAAATAAATGAAACTTTGGACAGGTCGCTTCTCTAAGGAAGCGGATAAAAAAACCAATGATTTTAATTCCTCTATTGCAACGGACAGCCGTATGTATATGGAGGATATAGAGGGCAGTATTGCCCACGCTTCAATGCTCGGTATGCAGGGGATTATCAGTCAGGAGGATTGCAAAAAAATCATTGACGGACTGAAAAAAATTTCCGAAGACATAAGCACCGGTGAATTACAGATTGACCCGGATGCGGAGGATATACACACCTTTGTTGAAGCTACCTTAACTCAGCGTATAGGTGATGCAGGTAAAAGACTTCATACTGCAAGGAGCAGAAATGACCAGGTTGCGGTGGATGTCAGATTATATCTGCGTACCCTTTGCGACAAAACACGCAGTCAGTTGAATGAGCTTTTAGAGGTGCTTAAAAATTCCGCACTTAAATATCATGATACTGTAATGCCCGGTTATACACATCTTCAAAGGGCTCAGCCCATCACATTCGGACATCAGCTTTTAGCCTATGCCGAAATGTTCAAAAGAGATTTAAGCCGCCTTGATGATGCTCAGAAAAGGATGAATGTTTCCCCTTTGGGAAGCGGTGCTTTGGCAGGTACAACCTATAATACCGACCGTGAAATGACCGCAAAGCTTTTGGGTTTTGACTGTGCTTGTAACAATTCTCTTGACGGTGTTTCCGACCGTGATTTTTGCATGGAGTTGGCTTCCGTACTTTCAATAATTATGGTTCATCTTTCGAGATTTTCCGAGGAAATTATTCTGTGGTGTTCGTGGGAGTTTAAATTTATTGAGCTTGACGATGCTTTTTCCACAGGTTCAAGCATTATGCCGCAGAAGAAAAATCCGGATATTGCGGAGCTTGTAAGAGGAAAATCGGGCAGAGTATTCGGTGATTTAATGACCTTACTTACAGTTATGAAAGGCTTACCGTTAGCATATAACAAAGATATGCAGGAGGATAAGGACGCAATTTTCGATGCATTTGACACAGTAAATATGTGCCTTACCGCATTTATTCCCATGATTGAAACAATGACGGTGTTGCCCGATAATATGCGAAATGCCGCCGCAAAGGGATTTATTAATGCAACGGACTGTGCGGATTATCTTACAAAAAAAGGCTTGCCGTTCAGAGATGCATATAAGGCGACAGGCGAGCTTGTGGCGCTTTGCATTTCAAAAAATCTCACACTCGAAACATTACCCTTAGAGGAATATAAAGCGGTGTGCGATATCTTTGACGAAGATGTTTATGATGCAATTTCGCTTGAAACTTGCGTTTCACAAAGACTTTCAAAGGGTGGTCCCGCACCTGAGAATGTCAGAAAGAATGCGGAGGAATTATTATGAAGCATTTACTTAAAATGTTAGATTTGAGTACCGAGGATATAATAGGTATTCTTGATACGGCGGACAAATTAAAAGGCTATAAAAAAGATAATATTGAACACCGTATCCTGTCCGGTAAAACTCTCGGGATGATTTTCGAAAAATCATCCACAAGGACAAGAGTGTCCTTTGAAACCGGTATGTATCAGCTGGGCGGTTATGCATTGTTTTTGGATGCAGGCACAATGCAGATAGGCAGAGGTGAACCGGTTGAGGACACGGCAAGGGTGCTGTCAAGATATATTGACGGTATTATGATCAGAACCTTTGCTCAGGAAGAGGTTGAGGCTCTTGCGAATTTCGGCACCATTCCTATTATTAACGGACTTACCGACTTTTGTCATCCCTGTCAGGTGTTGGCGGATTTAATGACAATTCGTGAGTATAAGGGCAGATTGGAGGGCTTAAAAATCTGTTACATCGGTGACGGCAACAATATGGCAAACTCCATCATTGTGGGCGGACTTAAAACCGGTATGGAGGTGTCTGTGGCTTGTCCGAAAGGCTACACTCCCGATAATCAGGTTTTGGGATATGCAAACAGAACAGGTTCCTTTTCCTTGTTTGAAGACCCCTTTGATGCAGCAAGAAATGCTGATGTAATTTTTACGGATGTGTGGGCTTCTATGGGTCAGGAGGACGAAAAACAGCAGCGTGAAAAGGTTTTCGGTGGAATTTATCAGGTTAATGACAAGCTTTTGAGCGTGGCAAACAAGGACTGTATGGTTCAGCATTGTCTGCCGGCACACAGAGGTGAGGAAATCACCGCAGAAGTTTTTGAAAAACATTCAAATGAGATATTTGACGAGGCTGAAAACAGACTTCACGCACAAAAATCCGTGCTTATTTATTGTATGGGATGAACAAAGTATTATTTTAAGAATAGTACAGGATAATTATTTGTTTGTTTTTTCACAATAAAGTAAACAAAATGTTAACAAATGCTTAAATTAATAAAAAAGTATAGACAAAATCTGATTTATTTGATAGAATAAATGAGTAATGTTGTTGAAATTAAGAAAGGGGGAGTGTAATATGGCAAATTGTCCGAAATGCGGCAAACATTTGGGAATATTTGAATGGAAACAGCACTGTAAGAATTGCGGTGCAAATATATTTGTTTATGGCTTGCAGGAACGCTTGATGCAGGACGCAGATAAAGCTGAAGTTCAATATTACCACTTTCAGAAAAAAATAGACAGACTGAAAGCATCGTTTATCGGATCAAAGATGGCAATAGTTCGTATTATAACATCAATCTTGCCGGCGGGAGCATTATTTTTACCGTTGGCAAAATTAAAAGTTACCGGGGTATTGGAACCCTTTGACGGTAACTTCTCGGCAATCACACTGATAAACAAGGCGGATAAGTTGGGTGACTTACCGAAGCTTTTATCCACGGGGGGACTGTTACCGTTAATAGCATTGTTGTTGCTTGTTTTATCGGCAGTACTTACGGTGACACATCTGGTGTTACTCACATTAGCTTGTTCACCAAAGGGTAAGGGCAGAAATTTAGGACAGATAATAGCAATACTTGTCTGTACGGTAGCTTCAATAATATTGGCGTTCTGTTGCAGGTCGGGACCCGTAACCGCAATGCCGGCAATCGGAGCGTATCTGTACTTACTGTTACAGCTTGCAAACGGTGCAGTAGATTATATGTGCTATAAGCAGGGTGTACCCGTACACCACAAGCAGTGTTACTGCGGCGGTATTCCGATAGAGGAATACTTCAAAATGGTTGAGGACGGAGTTCCTCAGGAAGAAATCCGTCAGGAACAGTACAGACGCCTGCAAGCAATACAGGATGAAAAGGTTGCAGAGATGAGAAGAAAGGAAGAAGAGGAGGCGAAGGCAAATGGCTGATGAACAAAACACAAGCGTAGTAGTTGAAGACGAAGAACAAACAACTATTAACCAGTCATATATGAACAGGTTGTTCTGTTCAACAAAGGAAAGAATAACTTTCGTTTTGTTGAATTGTGTCTCCGGTATGAGGCTTGGAGATTACGAGCTGGGCAGTGATATTTTCCTTTATAAAATTTTCGGTATCACTTCTCCCACCAGATATGCAAAAGCTTCTCTTTGGCTCAAAACTTATGATATTCTCAACGACCCGTTGACAGCAGTCATCGTTGATAATATGCGTACCCGTTGGGGTAAATTTAAACCGTTT
>JAZUIT010000006.1:0-4752 GCA_045642385.1 Acutalibacteraceae bacterium | reverse complement strand
TTGAAATCGTCATCCATTACTACATATTTAATTGTAGTCGGGCCTACATCAATTCCTAAAAACATAAAATCAACACCATAATGACTTATTATAACATAGAATTCTATATTTTTCAACTGCACAATTCAACCTGTTTTGCATATTATCGTTTTAAATTTTTGTAAAAATTTATGCTTTTTTTAAAGATTTTTTATATAAATAAAATTAATTTTTATTATTTAAAAAAATATTTTAAAAAACACTTGAATTATTATTTAAAATCTGTTATTATATTTGTTGTTATTTAGTAGGACTATGTTGTCATTGAAGGAGGTGCCCACGCTATGGCAAAATGTGAATTCTGCGGTAAAGATGTTTCTTTTGGAATTAAGGTTTCTCACTCACACAGACGCTCCAACAGAACATGGAAGCCCAACATTAAGAGAGTTAAGGCAGTTGTAAACGGAACACCCTGTCGTGTTTATGCTTGCACTCGTTGCTTGCGTTCAGGTAAGGTTACCCGTGCTATCTAATTTTACAACAGGTTTAAGAAACTGTCTCAGGACGGTTTCTTTTTCTTTTAAGGAGGAATTATGGGTAAATTAAAGCTTTTGTTCCGTATGTTGATTTTTAATGTGCTGTGTCCTCTCGCCTTTGATATTTTTTCAAAGAAAAAAGTTAATCCAAGGCTAATAATCTTTGCCTACAACGGCAACTACAAAAAAATGCCTGACAATCTCCAACCGCTTTTTGATAAGCTTTCCGAAAAAGGTATGGAATGTATGGTATTCGGAAATTATACTTCAAGGCTTAAAGAATTGCTTGATGCAATAAGATTTCAAAAATACTATGCACAGTCAAAATGCGTTTTTATTTCCGATTATTTCCAGCCCGTTTACTGCCATCAGCCGAGAAACGGTTCAAAGGTAGTTCAGGTATGGCACGCCTGCGGTGCATTTAAGAAATGGGGACTTTCCACTTTGGATAAAAGCTGGGGAGCTCCAAAAAAAGATGTGAACACTTTCCCCATGCACAACACATATACCCTTGTAAGTGTTTCCGCCGAAGAAGTTGCCGGTTGTTACAGTGAGGCTTTCGGTTGTAAAAAAGAAGTAGTCAAAGCCCTGGGAACGCCGAGAACCGATGTTTATTTTGATAAAAACTTTGTTGAAGAACAAAGAAAAATTATCGAAAAACAAATACCTCAGGCAAATGGTAAAAAAATAATTTTATATGCACCCACATTCAGGGGCAACAATCTTATCAACTCCTATATGGATAATATGCTTGATATTAAAAAGCTTAAAAGTGCTTTGTGTGATAATTATATCCTGTTGTTAAAGCTTCATCCACTGACCGCAAAGGGATTTGAGCTTTCTGACGGTGAATTTGTATTTGATATTTCAAAAACCAACTCCATTGATACGGCACTTTGCTGTGCGGATATTGTAATTTCCGATTATTCATCCCTTATTTTTGAATACTCACTGCTCACAAGACCTATGATATTTTTTGCCTACGATTTGGAAGAATACGACCGTGACAGAAGCTTTTATTATGATTATCGGGACTTTGTACCGGGAAAAATTACAGTAAACACAGATGAAATAATTGCCGAAGTAATAAGGCTTGAAGATAATTTTGATGCTGAAACGGTATATAATTTCAGAAAAAAATATATGTCCGCCTGTGACGGACATTCATCGGAGCGTTTAGCCGATTATGCAGTTTCGGACAATTAAAATGTGCAGTTGACAAAATTGTTTTTTGTGATATAATATAATCAAAGAGGTTATCCGATAGATGGTTACCTTCAAAAATCAGTTATTAAGAAATAACCGCTGGTTTGCAGGCCGGGCGGTTATTTCTTTATGATAATAAGTATTGCGATAAGCAAAACCAATGTTAGAATAACAAAAGCTTCTTGCCCCATACTTGTTTCCCTCCTTTCCGGAGGGTTTTTCATAAAGTCCCCTCCACAAAAAAGTGAAGGACAACCGCCTATTACCGTTTTGATAACCTCTAAGGGTGTAGAAACACCGTTAGTGTATTAACATATTCAATTTTGTCAATTTTTATATAATTTCTTAACAGCAGAAATAAATTTTTCCGTTTCATCCTTTTTCGGGGGGTTTTTATCGGTATCTGTTACAACAAGCTCCGCCTTGATTTCTGTATTGAGAATACTGAAGCATTGGCGGATTTGATTTTTCATAAACTCAATTTCTTTTTCGTTGCAGGCTCCGGCAGTAATAAGCACCGCCGAGGGTCTGTATTTTTTTATGGGAGGTTTTATATTAAAATCAAACCTCATAGCATAGTAAGATTGAAGTCTGTCTATAACCGCCTTTAACGGTGCGGGAAAAGAAGAAAAATACACGGGACTTGCCAGCAAAAATTCATCGCAACTTTCAAAATCCGTTTTAAATTCATCCATATCATGAAAGGCACAGCCCATATTTTTCGAACAATATCCGCAACCTATACAGGGCTTTATGTTCATTTCATAAGCATTGTATATTTTTACTTCGCAGTCAAGCTGTGAGTAAAGCTCATTGAGAATTTTTGCGGTCACACCGTTTTTACGGGGTGAACCGTTTATTATTAAGAGCTTCATATTTTTTCAACCTTTGTGTCGCAGTATCTGCACACAAGGCAACCGTCCCTTTCATCGAAAAGATGCGGCAGATATTCCTCTGTCTGAGTGATGCATTTCATATTCTTACATTTTATATCATGGGTACTTTTAACTGTGGGAGGAACTTCGGCGGTTCTGTTTTCAAGCATTTTAATAATGAGTGCCATTCTTGCGTACATACCGTATTCTGTTTGCTCAAAATATTTTGCTCTGGGGTCATCGTCAACCTCCACCGCAATTTCGTCCACTCTCGGCAAAGGATGCAGGATTTTTAAATCTTTCTTTGCATTTTTCAGCTTATCTGCCGTCAGGACAAAAACTCCCTTTTGCTCCTCATAAGCTTTCATACTGGAAAATCTTTCCCTTTGTATTCTGGTCATATACAAAACATCAAGCTCCGGCATCATTTCTTCCAATGAATCAGCATATCTGTACTCGCAGTTGTGGGCTTCCATATATTCCACAAGATACTGAGGTAATTTCAACTCAGGAGTAGATACCATAATAAATTTATTATTCTTATATTTTGAAAGGCATTTAATAAGAGAGTGTACGGTTCTGCCGTTTTTCATATCGCCGCAAAGACCTATGGTAAGGTTATTAAGTCTGCCCTTTTCATAGGAAAGCGTTACCAAATCCGTCAGGGTTTGTGTGGGGTGAAGATGTCCCCCGTCCCCTGCATTTATTACGGGACTTCTCGAATACATTGATGCCGCCATAGCCGCACCCTCGAACGCATTTCTGATAACGATTATATCAGCATAATTACTTATAACTCTTACGGTATCTTTAAGGCTTTCACCCTTCGCAACGGAGGAATTTCCCGGGGTATCAAAGCCTATAAGCTTACAGCCCAATCTTAAAGCCGCTGTCTGAAACGACATTTGAGTTCTTGTGGACGGCTCATAAAACAGAGTTGCCATAATTTTTCCGTGACAAACATCGGTAAAATATGAGGGGTTTTCCTTTATAACACCTGCAAATCTTATTATTTCTTCCAAATCCTCTGCTGATATATTGTCAAGGTCAATTAAGTTTTTCGCATTCATTTAGTAAGCTTCCCTTCTAAAAATTTTTTCGCATTTAATATCTGTTCATCGGATTTATAATTGTGACTATACAACTCAATTATATAATCACCCGTAAAATTCTTTTCATTTAATATTTTAAAAAGCCTGTCCGTATCAAAGCTTCCCTCACCCGGCGGCAGACAATCGTGCATTAAGTCATTATCGCTTATATGCACCCGTACAATATCTTCACCGAACAGCTTTATAAACTCAAAAGCATCTTCACCGGAACGGTAAGCCTGTTTAATATCAAGCACCATTTTAAAATCTTCGCCTAAATACTCTTTAAGTTTTTTTATAAAATCAGGTCTTTGTGCTTTGCTCCTGTGAACATTTTCCTGTACCGGCAAAACACCGTATTCTTTACCTATATCAACAAGCTTTTTAAACCGTTCAAAATATTCTTCATCAGAAATGGGGAAAGGCTCCTTACAGCCGTGAATTATAAGATATTTTGCACCGAGAAAATTGCAGGCCCTGAAAAATCTTCTGTATTCGCTTAAAATATCATTAAATCTCCGTGGGTAATTTCCGAACAGAAAATATGTTTCCGTGGCGGAAAGATAAGGGTGAACTGTATCAATGTTTATACCGTATTCAGTTTGTACCGACTTTATTTTTTCAAGAAATCCTATTTCAATTTCCGAGGGACTGTTGAAAAAAATTTCCGCACATTTTGCACCCGTATTCACAACCTTTAAAAAGGATTTTTGAGTTTCAAGCGGATAAAAACAGGCAGTAGATATACCGATACCCAAAGCTTCACCTAATTTCTATGGTAATATTTTTATATATATTTTTTCACGCAACGATGATATAATTAATGTATGAAAAAAATTGTTTTTGAATTAAAAGAAATGAATAAACACGCAAAATACATATTGATTTTCGGCTGTATCACAGTGGCAATAATTTTTACGGTTGCACTCACACTTGATATTTTTGCGCTGAATTTCAATAACTATTTTTTAATAAAATTTATATCAGGAGAACTGAGTGTCGCCGGAAAGTCAACTATGGCAATAATCTGCACAAGCGCAGTAATTTTCCAATATCTGGATGTTT
>JAZUIT010000005.1:0-4753 GCA_045642385.1 Acutalibacteraceae bacterium | reverse complement strand
CGTATGGAGTTATATGCCTTTGAGCTGAGGAAGTTTATCAGGTATTCTTTTGGTACGGCGTAAACCCCGGGCAGAGCAAAAGCGCGAAGCTTTCTGTCTGTTATCCATCCTCTGACGGTATGAACGGTGTAGCCCGTCAGTTCTGAAACAAATTTCACATCCACAACATCTTTTGTACTGCGAAGCAGTCTGGTGTAGTATGACCTTGCCGATGCGAGGCTTATGCCGTCGGGCTCGGCAGGTTTCGGAATGCATGCCGCACCGCTTTGTGAATACCATTTTTCGGGCGGCAAAAACTTTGAGGGATTCTTCTCACGCTCATTGAGGAAAATCACAACATCGGGTTTTTTGATCGAATAGCACCGTGTTTTCTTGCCGCTTGACCTGCACGGTATCAGCTTGCCTTTGATGAGCCAGAGTGCGGTTCGTTTTGCAATATGGCACATCTGGCAGAGTTGTTCCTTGTTCATTTCTTCGGGAAATTCCGAAAACATTTCGATTGAATATTTCATCAAAATCACTCCTTAAAATTGCTGACCCGGGGTGACTGTGAAATGTTGAATTTTTGTGTGTTTTTGACGGCCAGTTCTTTCCTAGTTCTCTCCTAAAAGCAAGAAAAAGGAAAGAACTCGGCATTTTCGGCTTGATTCGAGTTCAATCAAGCATGTCAACGGTTTGCGGTTTTTTCTTCGGCAATAATTCCGCTTTCCGTTGATTTTCAAGGCTTTTCGGAGCCGACAATCCGACCTTTGAAAAACAGTAAAGACCTTTTATCGTTTTGACTCGAAATGCTGTGTGCTTAACCGCACCTAGGGTTCGAATCCCTAACTCTCCGCCAAGCAGGAAAGCATCCCGACAGGGGTGCTTTTTTTGAAGCCAGAAGGGATTCGAAGGAGAGGCGGTACAGAGGAGCCTTCCGGTGGATGGCTCCAACCGCCGACGACCACACGCCCGCAGGCGTGCGAATCGAATCCCTAACTCTCCGCCAGTGCCTCAATCCCTTATGTATCAAGGGATTGGGGCATTTTCTATCCGTGGGTGTTTGACCCTGTTTTTTAGCTGTTTTTCGTCAACATCTCCCCTAACATCTCCCCGATTTCCGGGAAATGTTCTGAGAGCGCTTTTATTCATCCGCAATTCCGAGCCCGGAAAGCATGGTGGATGCGCTCGAAATCTTGGAGGAATAGTCGAGATGAGCATAGATATTTGCTGTTGTTGAGAAGTCACTGTGACCGAGCCATTCTTGAATCTGCTTCATCTGAACTCCGTTTGCAAGCAGCATACTTGCACGAATATGAATTATCATAATCGAACATAACAGATATATTTTCATCCTTTTTCACTTCATCAAAGTGAATACAGCTTCCTGTGTTCATATTGAAATTCACACTCATTATTTAAACTTCCTTTTACTTTGTAATGCATTGCTACAGCTTACATTGTAACCGTAGGTTTCTTCTTTGCCCATATCTTTGTCTCGCATCAAGCTCGCCTTTTTATTGTCGCTCTGCTCGCTTTTTTGTCCCCACGGTAGAACCGTGGGGATTTTCACGCATGAATGCACCAACAAAAAAATCCCGCTCACCGAGGTGAGCGGGACAGAAAGGATTATTAAGTTAAAGCTTATTCCTCAGCTGCTTTCTTTTTTTCTTCTTTTTGACAATAATCAGAGTGGTTACGCCGATAA
Organism: Acutalibacteraceae bacterium; assembly: GCA_045642385.1. GTDB lineage: Bacteria > Bacillota > Clostridia > Oscillospirales > Acutalibacteraceae > RGIG2945. Next base: position 3,066 of record JAZUIT010000005.1, on the reverse strand, counting down.
CCACAACTGCCGCAACCGCCGCAATAATCCATATATTTCCCTGCGAAAAAATTGCAGCGATTTTATTGTCGGTTACTTTTACAAGTTTAAATTTCTGATTGATACCTCCGTGGAAATGGAAGGGTATAATTCTTGTTCCGTCAGCTGTTGAGCCGCCCGAAACATCCATATAATAGCCGTTTTCCTGCAAAGAGCGTATATAAACATATCCGTTTCCTGCATCCTCGAATACCCAGCGCTGATTTTCTTTACCTTGGTCTTCCCACTGGTGTATATCTGCACCTTCATATGTTGCAGAAGCATCCAAAACAAGTCCTGAATGGTCGGCTTTAATTATATAGGAATTCGTTTTCTCGTCTTTTATGATTTCGAATACCTTTGATGTACTGCTGCCTGATGACCAGAGATTAAGAAGAGAGCCGTTTGATTTTGCATTTTTGCCGCCGCTGATATCAAGACATTTGCTTTCATCAATCGCCGAGCAAATTATATATTTTCCCGATATTGACGGACCGTTATTCAATTCTTGAAGGAATTTCAACGAATAATGATTGACATTCTCTTTTGCGGTAAGTGCATTCTGATAAAGCATATTATATTTTACCATAACCGTTGCTGTGTTGTGAGCATACGGAGTGTACCAGAATCCACGCTCTTCAATCCAGTTTTCAAAACCGGATGTAAATCCGGGTGCATCGGCAGGACCTACCAGCATAGCGCTTTCATCTTCCCACCAATACGAATGATTTTCACCGTAAATTGCGGAAGCAATAAGCGACTGGTTTTTATTCAAAGTGCCGTTCTGAGTCAGATACGAGCCGTTTACTTTGTATTTATTGGTAAGATAAGTGCTTGTTGCTTTGCCCGGAAAATCCTTGAGCGTGTAAACCTGACCGTCCTGATAATAATCACCGAGCAGAGTATATGCTTTAACCTTTACAGTGTCGCTTGTACCCATATCAGTGCGTGAACCCTTTTCGACTATTATTCTACCGTAATCCTTGTATTCGGTATTGTCTGCGGAATCCTTTGCCGTAAAGCCGTGATTTGTGAAATACGGATGAATTCCTCCGGCTGCCCTGAATTCATTTGACAGCATTTGTGTAATGATGAGTGCCGCATCGTTACCGATAAACCAAGATTGATTTGCGGTGTTGAAATTCACGGGATAGTGTGACTCTTCATACGAATTGGATAAATTTCCGTCCTCATCATCCATAAAAAGTCCGACAGACGGTGCTGTTGTACTTTTTGATATCATTTTAAGCTGTAAACCGCCATACCAGATAACAGTTCCCGTAAGGTAGCAATAATTGTTGTGTCCGGTGTAACAGGAATTCTTTATTTTCTGAATCTTGCCTGCCGCTTTTTCGGTATTCTCAAGGAATTTTTCGGTCTCCTTGGAGGAAATCATATTTGATTTGCCGATAATATCCTGGCAGAAGAAAGCATATTTCTGAAGCGAATAAAGAACATAATCACAGAAAATATCGAGAGAACGCACTCTTTCGCCCTTATCATCGGTACAATAAAGCTCATCCTCAAAAACATGGCTCAGGTATTCCGCACTTATGAATGCGTCCATACCCGTTTTCGGATTTTTCGCATCTCCGCTTTTTGCAACGAACATATTGTTGAGCATATTCATATATGTGTCGAAAATGTCTCTGGCAAATTTGCCGTCCTTGAATACGGCAACTGCCGACAGACGGCCGATAAGATTATTGAGAGAAGCTTCGGCAAGCATCGGGGCATCGGCTTTAATATTATTGAGGTCAAAGCCCTTTACAAAAACAACATTTTCTTTCAGTTCTTCAGCGGAAGCATTGTTCAGATAATTTGTGAACGCATTAATATATGTATTTCTGTATGTATCCACATTCTGTTTTGTCTTTTTGGAAATAATATCCGATTTAAGAACGATTATCTTATCGCACGAGAACGCATCCGAATCAAGATTTTTGCCTGCGGCTTGGTCTATCAGGTCCTGATATTCATTGCTCTGGATATAGACAGGAACGAGCTTTCCGTCTTCATTATTGAAAGCTGCAATAAGAACATCGTTATAAATTTCCTGCAGGTCATAGGAAAGCGGCCCACCCTCGTAATCCGAAGTGGATTTGCCCCGGATTTCCGGATAACCGAGCCAATCAAAAATTTTGGCAATTACGGTTTCGATGTATGTATTTGATGCCTTATCAAGCTTAACCATAGTGGAATTTCTGTAAGCATCCCAACTGTTGTAATACTTTTCGGCAGACTGCAAACGGGTTTTGATGGTTTCATTTGCCTGCATTTTGTCAAGCTTATCCGATATATCGGAAAGGTCTTTTGAAATGTCATCAAGCTGTTTGGTTACCTGTGTCAGTTGATCATTGATTTTAACAAGCATTTGAGTTTCGGCTGCAGGAGGAATTATTCCCACCAGCTGCATAAATTCATATCCGCCGGCTCCTGCGCTGATAACACTGCCCACGCCCTTAAAAATTGCTATCAAATCGAAAGCCGATGCCGAAACGACGGCGGTGAAAATCATAATGACGGCAAGAATCAGACTGATAATTCTTTTTTTCATTCTTTGTTGCTCCTTTATTTAGATTGCTTTTTGCGGTCGTTGCATAGGTCATAAGACGGGCAAACAGAACCATGGCAGAGAGAATATTTGCATATGCTTGCAGATGTAAAACCGCCAGGAAGTTTGGACTGATAACCCGGCTGCGTGATTTCATCGCTGTCGAATACGGGAGCGCCGACAACGATGCTCTTGAGTGGACTTCTTATATTGTGGCGTCCGCCGCTTGCCTGTTCCAAATTTTTTTCGGTAAGTTCTGTTTCCTTGATTTCCATTTTTTCACCTCCCATAGGTTCCTTGCACTTATATATACGAATTAAGTGAAAAAAAGTACAATAAATTTTCAAAAAAATATTGCTTGAATTTGTAGGAAAATATACGGTAAGTATACCATAAATATCCGCTTATAGCAAGACACTTTTAAAGATAGGATTATTTTTACTTGGAATAATAACATAATGTAAAATCGTAAGAGTAAGAAGTTTACAACTTTG
>JAZUIT010000004.1:0-10261 GCA_045642385.1 Acutalibacteraceae bacterium | reverse complement strand
ACCGTTTTAGCTCTGATAAAATCTCTTTCCTCCGGTGAAAGCTCACCTGAATTTAATACACTAATTGTTGCCGCCTGCATATTTACAATAAGCTCGCTGATTTTTGTTAAATCAATATCAAGCAGTTTATTAACCGTTCCGTACCTTACTATCGAAATTAGGCTCATAAATTCCTGAGTGCTTAAAAGCCTTGCATTTTTTAAAACTCCGTACGCTCTGAAAACCTTGTCCTGTACTGTGGGATTTTTAAGCATTTCAGCCGCCGCAGACCTTTCCTGTTCTATAATCTGCATTGTGATTGAGGTGAGATTTTTAATTGCCGTCTGTTCGGAAATTCCGAGTGATACCTGATTGCTTATCTGATAAATATCGCCCATTGGACTTGAACCCTCACCGAATACACCGCGGATAGTAAGTCCCAATTTTGATATGGAATTTGCCAGCCTTGATATTTGTGAACAGCTTGTAAGTGCCGGTAAATGAAGCATTACGGAAGCACGCATAGCCGTTCCCAAATTTGTGGGACATTGTGTCAGATACCCTAATCTTTCATCAAAGGCAAATTCCAAGACGGATGCAAAATTATTATCCAGTTTATTAGCCGTTTTATAAATTTCATCAAGACATAAGCCCGAACCCATAACCTGTAACCTGATATGGTCTTCCTCGCAAAGCATTATGCTTACATCCTCGTCCTCGGTTATGAGTAATGCTCTGTTTTCGGTGTTTTCTGCAAATTCGGGACTTATAAGATGCCTTTCCGCAAGAGATATTGCCTGCACTTTGGGAAGCTCAGCCATATCTAAATACATAAACTTAATATCGGAATTGTCCGCCGCCTCTTTGATTTTTGCATTCACTTCTTTCATCTGCTGGGGTGAAAGCCTGTTGGGAAAGGGATACTCGGCAATATTTCTCGCAAGCCTTATCCGTGAGCTTAAAACTATATCTCCCTGATTACCGCTTTCGTTGTACCATTTACTCATTGTGACTGCCTCCCTCTATCCTTTTTATCTCGTCCCTGAGCTGTGCCGCCCTTTCAAAATTTTCCTCGGAAACGGCGGTTTTCATTTCGTTTCTCAGCTTATCTACGGGGTTTTCGTTTTCTACTTCAATTACCGAATCGGTAACGGTTTTGCCGTTGTGGTATGCCCTGCCGTGTATTCTCTGAATTGTGGGCAACAGTTCATCGTAAAATGTTTTGTAACATTCCGCACAACCGATTTTTCCGCTTTTTGAAATGTCCGCAAAGGAGCTTCCGCAGTTTTCACACCTTTTTATTGCTGTGGTTCTGCCCCTTATGCCCTCACCTAACAGTGAAGCGAAAATATCACCGAAATTCATTCCGAAATCCGAAAATCCGTCTGTGTAACCCAACTCTGCCGCACACTCGGAACATAAATATGTCTGTGTGGTTTCTCCGTTAATAACTCTTTTAATATGTGTAGTAGCCTCTCGCTTACCGCAATTCTGACATAACATTATTATCAGTCCTTTCAATCCATAAAATTCAATAAAATCTGTTTAAATACCTTTGCCCTTACACGGTCACGGATATTCGGCGGTAAATCCCTGTAACAGGTATCACCCGTAAGAGATAACATAAGTCTTGCCGTTTTTTCGTCAATTAAATCCTGATAATGTAAATTGCTTATGTTTAACCGGCAGGTATTAATATCCACGCTGTCACCGATGGAATTTACAACATGCATAAGCATTGAGCCTTTATCAAAATTTATTCTTGTAATCCTTATGTAGCCGCCGCCACCCCTGCGACTTTCAACGGTGTAGCCCTGTTCGGGTGTAAACCGTGAGGAAATAACATAATTTATCTGACTCGGCACACAACCTAAGGATTCGGCAAACTCATTCCTCTGTATTTCCGTGTAACCGTCCTGAGATAACATATCCATTATAATTTTGGCTATCTCGTTACTCATACTCATAAAATCAACTCCGTTTTGACTTTGACTTTCTTTGACTTTAATTATATTATATATCATTTTTTAAAAAACTCAAAGGTCAAAAAAGGTCAAATTTATTATTCGCGGTTGGATTTTTTGATATTTTCTTGTGTTTTCTCATTTTTTCTCTTGTTTTCTCACTATTTCAAAATTTGTAACCAAACTTTAAATCTCACATAGAATGATTATGAAAGCAGGAAAGGAGGGAAACAGCATGGGATGCAATTTCTTTAACGGCAATAATAATTCCTGGATTATCATTCTTATCATAATCCTCTTGTTCTCAGATTGCGGTAGTGCAAACGGCAACGGTTGCGGTTGCGGTTGCTAACAACTGAAAAAAGTTAAAAACAGGGTTGTGGCAAAATAAAAATTGCCACAACCTTATTTTTGTTAGTTTTCGGTAGCCTCGTCCCCTACGAACTGCTAATTATTAAAATGGGTGTGGGTGAAACCCACCATCAATTATTCACTATTCACTATTCCTTATTCATTAACAACGGGTGTGGGCAACGCCCACCCTTAACTCCTAACTCCTCACTATTAAAAGCGTTTTATGAGCATTTCAATCTCAAACGAAGTTTATCACTTATCATCGCAATAAATTCCGAATTAGTCGGCTTACCACGGGAATTTTGAATGGTGTAACCGAAATAGGAGCCTAAAACATCAATATCTCCCCTATCCCACGCTACTTCAATTGCATGGCGTATTGCTCTTTCAACTCTTGAAGAAGTTGTTTTGAATGTTTTTGCCACGGTTGGATAAAGAATTTTTGTAACGCTGCTCATAATATCACTGTCCTGAACAGAGAGAATTATTGCCTCTCTCAGATACTGATAACCCTTTATATGAGCGGGGACGCCAATCTGATGCATTATATCGGAAACTACAACCTGTAAATCGGGTGCCTGAGTCTTTTCAAAATCAAAAATCTGACCTGGTCCACTGGCCCAGCCGGTCAGTTGTTTAATTCGTTCACCCATAACATCAATGCTGAAGGGTTTAAGGAAATAATAATCAGCACCTAATGATAAAGCCTCCTGCTCTAAATTCTGATTATCCACGCTGGACATAAGCATCACAAGCGGTTTTTTATCTATTTTCAAATTATTTAATTCCTTCATAACACCCAAAGCATCAACTCTCTGCATAAAGGTATCCATTAAAAGAACATCCGGAGTATTTTTGGTAACTCTGTTTATGACCTCGGAGCCGTCCTTTGGCACCAAGGTTACATCGTAGCCGTAGGAACGCAGAGTTCCCGCACAGCTTCTACCGAAATCATTTCCTTCTTCAGCCAACATAATTTTTAAATATTTATCCATGTTTTTTCCTCCTTTTGTGATATATTATCACAATTGTGATAATTAGTCAATAGTTTTGTGGAAATACATGGATTTTTTCTTGGAATTATGCCGCTGTTTTTTGAAGCCTGTCCATTTCATCGACCATATTTTCTGCAAAAACACCGTAGCCCTGTAATGAATCATTCACATAAACATGGGTAACAGCACCGACAAGCATACCGTTCTGAATTATAGGACTGCCGCTCATACCCTGAACGATACCGCCTGTTTTTTTTATAAGTCTGTCGTCCGTAATTTTTACAGACATATTTTTTTGCAGTGAATTTTTAGAAGAATAAATCTTTGTAATTTCCACATCATAATATCGGGGTCCTTTTTTGTCAACGGTGGACACTATCTGTGCCGCACCCTCTTTGACCTCCTGTTTTTGTGCAACAGGCATTACCTGTGCATTTTTGTCAAAATCATCAAGTTTACCGTAAATCCCCGTTGTGTGATTTTCTGTAAGATTTCCTATACTTTTTCCTGTGAAAACTCCGCAAAGCTCTCCCGGATTCCCGTTAACTCCTTTATAACATCCTTTTATATCGGCGCTCATTGCTTCACCGTCGGACAAAGGCATCAACTGTCCCGTATCCACATCGCAAACTGCATGTCCCAATCCTGCGAAAACACCGGTGTTTCTGTCATAAAAGGTCATGGTACCGATACCTGCACAGCTATCCCGAACCCATACACCTATCCTGTAAACACCGTCATTTTTATCAATTTCAGGTTTGATGTTTAAGTTTAATTTTTCCTGATTTCTTTTCACAACAAGCTTCAGCGCTTTACCGTTGCTTTTCTTTACCGCATCTTCAAGCTGAGTATTCTGAGTTACTCTTTTGCCGTTTACAGAAATAATCATATCACCGTTTTTAAGTCCGGCATCGGCACCGGGAATAACAGTATCTTTAATTGTTTTTACCTTTCCCACCTGAGTAACAATAAGTCCCTTAGTATAAAGCTTAATACCGAATACATCACCGCTTACCACCATATACCGTCTTGTACTTAATGTGAGTTTTGCACTTTTAGCCGGAATAATTCCGAACGCCATAATATCCGCATTTTTACTGTCGGCATTACTGATTTTTGCTGTGTAAAAAGAATTGAGTTTAATATTTTCCGCTTTTTCAACCCTTATTTCATTTGGAATTTCATATTGAGCATATCCGACAAAAGACAATGATACGCAAGCAAATACAAGCGCTATTGCAGTTATTATTTTGAAAACTTTTGCCATATATTTTCTATAAATTCTCCTTTCCTATATATTCGGCAAACACCGTAACAATATTGTCGCTCAATCATCAGTATTTATTAGCGGAAAATATATCAGAGTGTGGAAAATTTGTGTTTTGCGTAATTTCCGTAAATAATTTTATCAAAAATTACCGGAAAAATTTGTCAAAAAAAAGCCCCTCACAAAGAGGAGCTTTTAAAACATTATGTCACCATTTGACATTTACTGTCGTATTTTCAATTGTGTAGCTTATTTCAGGATATTTTTTTAATCCGTCAATAAAGCAATCAGCCATTTCCTCATTGGGAAATACCAGGGTGCTTTCAAGCGTTAATGTCCATTTCGGAGCACCGGGGACAGCGAGCGCAAATCCTGTTGCCCACCAGTAATCATCAAGTTCAAGATTTACATAAGTCCTGAATTTATCGTAAACCTTCATAGATATCGGCATCATATTTTCGGGACCAACGCTGTCGTAAAACTCAACCGGACGGTCAATAGGTTTTGTATATACGCCTACTTCTCCGCCTTTCATGAGATAAAATCCGTAATAGCCTTTCCAAAGCTGTATCATCCAGTCCTTATTATCATACCTGAATTTCACACGCCTTGTCATATAATCATAGCCGAAAAGCTGTGATATTATATCATACGCGGCACAAAAGCCGAAATCCTTTTCCCAGCAGTCCTGAATAGCATAAACCATAAGATGATTTACATCGAACTTAAATCCGGAATTAAACATTCCCCCATTACCGTTCCCGTAGATAGTGTTCGTTTCGGAATCATAACAGATACAGGGCTTTAAAATAATATGTTCACCGTCATTATCATCAAATTCTATTACCAACTCCTGGTCATCAAAGCCATCTCTGTCTTCGAGGTATGCAGTAGGATTATTGATACCTTTGGTAAATGTACCTAAAATATCACCGACTGTTGTTAAAAACAGTTTCAGACTTTGTTCTTCCTCAGGTGTAATATTCTGGAATGAAACAACATCCGCATTTTTAAACGCATTTTTAAAAGTATTCTGAGTGTTTATTATTTTTTCTGCGGTAGTCATACCTGCCGTCGGCAATTCCGACGGCACAGTCAACCCGGTCAATGCCATAACAGCAGAAACAATTATTGATAACAATTTATAAAGAAACTGCATTAATTATCTCCTTGTTAAAATATTTTCTCCGTCAAACGCCATAATTCCGACAGCGCTTCCGGTCTTGCCGCCCTTTGACAGATAATCAATGTATGCCCGTCTTAAAGATGTGTCGGCAGGCACTTTTTCAAGCGGGGTCCCGTTGGGCATATTAAACACCCTCCAAAAATCAGGAAAATCATCTTTTTCAACAGACTTTACAATTTCAAAGTCATGGGCAAAGTCTATGATATTTGAATTTTCGGGATAAAAAGCTTCATTACCCGGGTACAGAAACCATGAACTGCATTGTATCGGCAGAACATCGCCCTCAAACTTATCAATATAAAAACCGTACGCTTTTTTATAGGAATCAAGCCTTACATCAGCGGTGAATTTTTCCCCGGACGGAATATGTGTATTAATAATCATATCACCTTTTTTGAATTTTAATCCGTGCTTATCATAATCAAAATCCGCTGAACATAATTCATATTGCAGTCTGCCCAGTTTAAATCTTGTCAAATTAAAAAATCCGTAAAACCATGGTGCAACAAATGTTCCCCAAATATTATAGACATTTTTACATTCCCATAATTTCGCTTTTAAATCGCACATAGAATCCCAAAAAATGTTTTCGGGCAAGCCCTGCTCATGATATTTTTCCAAAAGATATTCGGACATTCTCATATAATATACGAAATCCACCGTACATTCATGAAAATCGACTTTTTTACAAGCTTCGGTAATCTTTTTTAGATTTTCCAAATCGTTATAGTTTTTATGGTCTTTCCTGTAATCTTCCGACATAACTGCAATAATATTTAAAGGAGTATCGCCGTCAATCATAGAATTTACTTCTAAAAACACATCCCGTGCTTCCTGCGGAAAATCCATTTTTTCCATAAACAAATTTATGTGTTCAAAAGTTTTATTCATTATTTCTACCAATCAAAGTTTGTAAAAGTTTCGGTGCTTCTGATATCCTTTACGCTGATTTTTTTACCGCCTAACACCTTTGAAAGTTGAGCTTCGACATCAGCCGTAGCGGATAACTCGGCGCTTATCATTTTGCCTGTTTTGCAATCAATCTCAGCCTTAATATAGCCGTCATGATAAACCATAGAAGCATCAGTAATAAGTCCCAATGAAATTTTCTTTGCTTCGGTAACATCAATTACGGACATAACTCTGCCATATTTGCTTGCATCCTTTTTCGGGTCATTTTCCTTATCGAAAGTGATATTAATAATATATTTGCCGTTTTTATTTTCCATTTTTGCAGTCTTAATGTCGGAAGCCTTCATATGGCTTGCCCACTCATAACCGGAAACGGGATATTCGTCATCACTGCTCTTGCCTTTTTTGATATTTTTATCATCATCAACAGTGAACAGCGTAAGCAGCTTTTCGGGAATACCGCTGGTACTGCCCATTACTTTCTGAATATGCTTCTTATTATAACCGGGTCTTTCAGACTTAATGAGGTTAGCGGAATCGTTATAAATTTTAACAATTTCAGCCGTTGAATAGGACTGCTCATTTGAATTTTTCTTCTTTTTGGTTGTTTTTTCGGTTGTTTTTTCGGCAGTCTTTTTGTTTGAGGATTTTTTACCGCTCTTCTTTTGACCGGTCTTTTTCTTTGCCGATTTTGTTGTTTTTTCTGATACGGAATTATCAGAAGATTTTTTGGTCTTTGCTTTTGTTGTACCCTTCTTGTCAGATTTTTGTTTTTTTGTATCTTTTTCTGCTTCGGTTTCTTCGTTTTGTGCTTCTACATCTTCCGCTTCTTCGGTTTCTTCCTCAACATCAACTTCCTCGGCGGCAGTTGTGCCAGTTGTTTTTTCTGCATCTTTTTTATCACCGCAAGCGGCAAACGAGAACAAAATAATCAGTGCGGAAAGTAAAGCCAGTAATTTTTTCAAACTGTTTTTCATTAATCATTACCTCCGGATTTTAATACCTTACTTAAATTTTTAAAGCTTATTTCCATAGCATCAAAGGCATTTAAGTCATAGCAGTCATCCTGTTCAACCATAGCATATTTGACACCGGCTTCGTTGCAGGCAGAAATAATATCCTCGAAATCCAAATTACCCTCCATAACCGGCGCCATACGAACACCGTCAGTCGGATGCGGAACTATATCTTTAAAGTGGCAAACCTCAATTTTACCCTTTAATTTTCTTATTTCCTTTGCCGGGTTTTTACCTGCATACTGGAACCAGTACACATCGGGAATAAAGTGAAGCTCAGGAAATTCTTCCGTAATCACTTCAAACAAAGTAGTACCGTCAAAACGCATAAATTCAAAGCTGTGATTATGGTAAGCCAATGTCATACCGCTGTCAATAATTTTTTGTGCGGCGGGCTTATAATCGCTTATAAATTTGCGGATACCTTCAAGACTGCCCTGATATTCCGGCAACAGACAGCCGATACCGATTTGATTACAGTTAAAAATTTTATGTTCCCGAATCAAAGCATCTGTATCATCTGTAATTCTTTTTTGATTTGAATGAGTATTACAAACCACAAGACCGTTGTCATTCATAATACACGCAAGCTCCTCGGGAGCAATCGTAGGACAAATTGCGGAAACCTGAACATATTTGCAGCCCATTGCTTTGAGCCTTTCGCAGGTTTTACGCAAGTCCTCCGGTGTCTGGGTATATTGCCTCAATGTGTATAGCTGAGCACCGTAATACATTTATAACCACCTCATATATTAAAAAATTTAATTGCAATATTGAAATAAATATATATTGTGCAGGCATCCACAATGGTAGTAATCATAGGTGATGCCATAATTGCCGGGTCAAGATGACAAAGCTTTGCAAGCATAGGCAAAGAACAGCCCACAAATTTTGCTATCAAAACGGTACATATAACCGACAGCGAAACAACCACCGAAAGTGTAATTACCGACATACCGGTTTTTGCGAGGTCGGCGGAATGTGCATACATAATATATATGCGTAATCCGTTTACAACAGCCAACACGGCACTGACAATTAATGCAATTCTGAATTCCTTGAAAACAACCTTTAAATAATCCCTTGTTTTAACTTCGCCCAAAGCAAAGCCGCGGATAATCATAGTTGATGTCTGTGAGCCGCAATTTCCGCCCGTATCCATAAGCATAGGTACAAATGAAATTAACAACGGTATTGCCGCAAAGGCATTTTCATATCTTGTTATAAGCAATCCCGTAAAGGTTGCACTTATCATTAATATGAGCAACCACAAAACTCTCTTTTTAGCATGCTGAAAAACAGATGTTTTAAAATAGGAATCCTCCAACGGCACAACAGCCGCCATTTTTGTAAAGTCCTCGGTGTTTTCCTCCTGAATAACCTCAATAGCATCGTCAACCGTTACGATACCGACAAGACGGTCTTCATTATCCACAACCGGAATGGAAAGTGCATCGTATTTATCAAACATACGACCGACTATTTCCTTATCCTCTAAGGTGTTGACGGAAACGACATTTGTGTCCATAATATCCTTTATAAATACATCCTCGTCATTTGTCAGCAAATCAAGGATTGACAGCTCGCCCAAAAGCTTCCTGTTTTCCGTAACATAGCAGGTATTAATTGTTTCCTTTGTCACACCGACCTGCCTTATTCTCTTGAAAGCGTCCGCAACCGTCATATCACATTTAAGATAAAGATACTCGGTAGTCATAATACTGCCGGCACAGTCCTTGGGATACTTTAAAATTTCATTGATAATTTTTCTTGTTTCGGCATCGGTATTTTTTAAAATTCTCGACACCACATTAGCAGGCATTTCTTCTATAAGGTCAACCGTATCATCCACAAAAAGCTGACTGACAACCTCACGAAGCTCCTTATCGCTGAAATAGCCGATCAGCTTTTCCTGATTATCGGAATCCAAATAGGAAAATACTTCCGCCGCCGACTCTTTGGGCAAAAGTCTGAACAAAACGGAAATATCCGTTTCGTCAATGTCATCAAAAAGCAGGGCTATATCAGCCGGGTTAATATCCTGCAAAACTACTCTGAGTTTCTGAATATTGCGTTCATCTATTAATGCACGCACTTCCTCCATAAGTTCGATTTTCTCGTCCATATTCTTAACCTCCGAAAAAGAATTCAAGGAAGTAAAGATAGGAAAATCACTCAGCGTACATTTTTTGAAAGAGCTGAAAAAATGCACACCGGAATATTGACTTTTCTACCTCGGGGTTTGTTTCGCCCTCCACTTCCTGTGTCCATTTTTTTCACCTCACATATTATTGAAATTTACAAATTGCCAAAACAACTTGTAATATCAGATTAATAGTACAACTTTTAGGGGATTTTGTCAAGATTTTTAAGTCAATATCGTACGCCTTAATTGCGTGGTACTGCCTTAATCAGGTTGACAGTATTTTAATTTCGTGATACACTTTTAAAAAGCAAAAGAAAAGAGTAATCAAATGGAACATTTAATAGATGTAAGAAATGTTTATAAAATATACAACCCCGGCGAAAATGAAGTCAGGGCTTTGGACGGCGTAAGCTTAACCATTGACCGCCACGAATTTGTTGCT
>JAZUIT010000003.1:0-5853 GCA_045642385.1 Acutalibacteraceae bacterium | reverse complement strand
TTTATGATGAAAAACGGTGCGGAGGCTCCCGCATTTGAAACAATTTTAATAAGCGGTGCAGCCACATCAAAGCCACACGGTGTACCGTCGGACGAAAAAGTTAAAAACGGATTCATCACAATGGATTTCGGCGCACAGATTGACGGCTATAAAAGCGATATGACGAGAACCGGTGCAATCGGCAGTTTAAGCTCAAAGCAGATTGCAGTGTATGAAACTGTCTTAAAGGCGCAGTCAGCCGCACTAAACAAATCAGGTAAAAATGTAAAATGCAGTGATGTGGATTTTGCCGCAAGAAAGGTTATTGAAGATGCAGGCTACGGTGAATATTTCACCCACGCAAACGGTCATAGTGTGGGTCTTGAAATTCACGAAAGCCCCAACTGTTCACCCCGTTCAACGGCGGTTTTGAATGTGGGTAACATTATGACAGTTGAACCGGGTATTTATATCCCCGAAAACTTCGGTGTCCGCATTGAGGATATGATTTATATTACGGAAAACGGTATTGAAAACCTTACCCACGCCCCGAAAGAATTAATTATTCTGTAATTTTCGACAAATTTTTTCAAAAAACCCTTTATTCTTTCCCAAAACTATGATACAATAAGATATATATCTGTTGAGGAGAGTTGTTATGAATAAAAATAAGGTGAAAATTAATATTTATAATTCCGAATATTCAATTTGCAGTGATGAGCCTGTTGAGTATGTAATGGATTTAGGCTCCGAGATTGACCAGCGTCTGAATACCATAATGAAGAACAACCCTCGTATTTCCGTTATTCAGGCTACTGTGCTGCTTGCATTGGAATATGCCGATAAGGCGAAGAAAAGCGATAAGGGTACGGATAAGCTCCGCGCTCAGATTAAAGATTATCTTGAAGATGCTTCTTCCGCCCGAATGGAAGCTGAGCTTTCCAAGAGGGAGGCTGACAGATTGGCAAGGGAGCTTGAAAATCTGAGAGCAAAGGGTTCAACTAACGGCAATCCTAATTTATTATTTTAACTGAGAGGCTTTTCAGATGGAAATACTTGCACCTGCCGGCAGTAAGGAAGCTTTAATTGCGGCGGTTCGTTCCGGTGCCGATGCTGTCTATTTGGGCGGTAAGGCTTTCAACGCACGCAGAAATGCAGATAATTTTGACGATGCCGCATTAGCCGAAGCGGCTGAATATTGTCATGCGAGAAATGTTAAGCTGTATCTTACATTGAATACACTTATTTCCGATGACGAAATTGAAACGGCAATGAATACGGTTGAAAATGCCTGTGCAGTCGGAGTTGATGCTCTGATTGTGCAGGATTTAGTTTTTGCGGAGCTTGTAAGGAAATCTGCCCCGGATATGCCCCTGCACGCATCAACTCAGATGTCTGTGCAGACCGTTGAGGGACTTAAATTACTTCAAAGTTTAGGTTTCGCCCGTGCCGTTTTGCCACGAGAATTATCAAGGGAAGAAATTAAAAATATTACCGCAAATTCACCCATAGAGTCGGAGGTTTTCGTACACGGTGCTTTGTGTATGAGTGTTTCCGGACAGTGCTATATGAGTGCGGTTTTGGGTTCGAGAAGCGGCAACAGGGGACTTTGCGCTCAACCGTGCAGGCTGAAATTTTCCTGCGGCGGTGACGGTAATTATCTGAGCTTAAAGGATTTATCTCTGGTAAAAAATCTCCCCGAAATGGAGAAAATGGGTGTCGCTTCCGCTAAAATTGAGGGCAGAATGAAACGCCCCGAATATGTTGCGGCGGCTGTTACTGCCTGCCGTTATGCTCTCTGTGGCAAAAGTGACGAAAAATTATATTTTGATTTGAAAAGTGTGTTTTCCCGTTCCGGTTTTACGGATGGTTACTTTGAAAATAAACTCGGTAAAGATATGTTCGGAACACGAACAAAGGAAGATGTAACGGCGGCTTCAAAGGTTTTATCGGAGCTTAAAGAGCTGTACAGAAAAGAAAGGCAGTCAATCCCCGTAAAATTTGCTTTTACCGCTTTAAAAAATGAAGTTGTAACATTGTGTGCATCGGCTATGGGCAAAAACATTTTTGTTAAATCCGATTTTATCCCCCAGCCGGCAATTAATAAACCGCTTGATTATGAATTGATTGAAAAACAGCTCAGCAAAACCGGCGGCACACAGTTTTATATTGAAGATATTGAGGCGGAATTTGATGAAGATATTAATGTTCCGCCGTCCGTTATAAATAATTTACGCAGGGATGTTTTGACTTCACTTGAAAGTAAATTTTCAAAAAAGAAAATTGATTATACTCCCGTAAATGTTGATATTAAAAAACACAAGCCCCAACATAAAAAAGTTTATGCAAGGTTTGCGGACATAAAAAATATTCCGGAAAAATTCAAAGCGGATTTGATTATCGTACCTCTGTTTACACCCGAAAAAGAGCTTGAAGCTTTAAGTAAAAAATATGATGTGGCTGTTGAAATTCCGAGGGGTATTTTCTCCACCGATAAAGTAATTGAAGAAAAATTAAAAACCTGTAAAATAAAAAAAGCCTTTGCCGGCACTCTTGACGGAATAAGCCTTGCAAAGAAATACGGATTTTATATAATAGGCGGTTACGGCACGAATATTTATAATTCAGTTGCCGCAAATAAGCTTGAAAATATGGGTGTTTCCGAAACGCTTTTGTCAGCGGAATTACTGTTGCAAAAAAGCAGTAATATGGGCGGTGATATTCCCAGAGGCATAATTGCTTACGGCAGGTTGCCTTTAATGCTTACAAGAAATTGTCCCGTAAAAAATAAATATAACTGCTCGGAATGTGGCTCAACAAAGAGCCTGATTGACAGAAAGGGCATTGAATTTCCCGTAAGATGCAATAATAAATGCTCCGAAATTTTAAATTCACGCCCGATAGTTTTGTCGGACAGATTGTCCGAAATGCGGGGATTTGATTTTATTCTGATGTACTTCACCGTAGAAAACAAGCAGGAAGTTATTGATGTGATGAATGAATACAAAACCCAATCCGAACCGAAAGGCGAATACACAAGAGGACTTTATTACAGAGGAGTTATATAATGTCTACTGAATAACTGCGAATGTGTTCGCAGTTAGCACAAAATAAACCATTTGTTTATTTTGTGCCGCCAAAACACAGTGTCTTGGCGTTCAGTTTCCATTGATTGCCGTCTGCTTTTGGAAATGAGTGGGAGACACTCATTTCCAAAGTGTAAGGTTTTTTCGCAATTTTGCGCAAAAACCTTACACCTGAACAACCGAAAAATATTAGATCTTGGCTTTGTTTCGGTGTTTTTCGGTTGTTCAGCAGACGTTATATAAAAAGGGCTGTAACAGCTTACCGCTTCATACAGTCCTCTTTTATCTGTTCTTTGAGTTCTTCGAATGAATTAAATTTTCTTTCGGGGCGGATAAAATCCGTCAGCTTAACTTGCAGGTTTTTGCCGTAAAGATTACCGTCAAAATCAATGATATGGGTTTCGCTGAAAAGCTTATCACCGCCGACTGTGGGGCGTATACCTATGTTTGTAACAGACGGTAACCACCTGTTATCAATCAAAGCTTCCGACTTATATGCGCCGAATTCAGGTATGACAAAATTTTTCGGCAAATTTTGATTTGCAGTAGGAAAACCTAAAATTTTACTGCCGTTTTGATTGCCGTAAACCACTTCGGTTCTGAATGTGAAATCGTACCCCAGCATTTTATTTGCCGAAACAATATCACCCTCGGAAATTGCCTTTCTTATCCTTGTGGAGCTTACAGCATCGTTTTTATAGCAGGTTTTTTCCGCAACATACAGGGGAATATTGTGATTATCACAGAGTGATTTTAATGTATTTGTATCACCTGTTGCATTTTTTCCGAAACGGTAGTTATATCCGCAGGAAACAGCTTTGGGGTTATAAGCACCCACAATTATTTTTTCAAAAAACTCCTCCGCCGACATAGAACATATTTCTTTGAAATTAAGCTTTACTATTTCGGCTCCCATATCGCCGAGCATTTCTTTTTTCAATTCCTCCTGTAAAATTACAGGGGGTTTTTTGTTTGTAAAATACTCAACCGGGTGAGGTTCAAAGGCTAAAAGCAGGGGAGTATAATTTTTAACATTTGATATTACTGCCTTGTGTCCCAAATGAAGCCCGTCAAAGCTTCCCAAACACACCGCAATATTTTTATTAGTTTCTGACATATAAATTCACCTGTAAAGGTTTATGAAAAATGAGAAGAATACTTTAACCAATCTGATAAAAATATCCGGCAAAGATAATATTTCAGTTTGAATGTTTTCTTCTGATTGATTGAGTAAATTTTCCGTATTTTCGGTCTGTGATATAGTTTCCAGCATTAAACCTGCTGAAACAAGAAGTGAATAATCATTATCATCCACCACACCGTCATGGTTACAGTCAGCCGCCCTGTAAGCAATTTCACCCACCTGTTCACGGGTCAGCATACCGTTAATAAGCATATTTACAATTAATGCATCGTTGGCGTCACATCTTGCATCACCGTCAACATCACCGTATAACAAAATCTTATATGTATCAACAATATCACCGTTTTCCGTGATATATACTGTTGTTCCTGTTCCGAGAAGCTCATCACCGTATAAGATATCCAAATCGTTTTCTGTTGTAGCTGCAAATTTTTTAAGATTATTAAGCTTCGGTGCTATGCCCGAAATACATCTGTTTTGAACATCGACGACAGTCGTGGAGCTTTCTGCCGGAGAAAGTGAAACAAAGCTCTGACTTTTTTTGAATTTAACAAGGACTGTAATATTGTCGGTGATATTATTGATGTGATATGTATTTATTTTTTCCGAATCTGCTTCAACCGTCATACCGGAGTTTTTTCCCGCTATGATAACAGAGTTAATAATATTATACTCATCCTGAGGTTTAACAGAAAAAGTAACCTGACCGCTTCCGTCAACGGCGGGGACACCTGTTTCGGGATTGATACTTACAGTTGAATTATTAAGCACAGGATTACCGTCAACATTGTAAATATAAACATCGCCGTGAGGACAGTTAATATTTATGTTATATCCCGGCTCGGTAATACTTACTTTGAAAAATTTATCTAAATAGTAAATTCTGTCTGTGGCGTATTTTTTTATCTGAGCATAATTATTTGTGGTCTGACTGGGGATATCCTGCCATTTTTCAAAATCCGCCTTATAGACAAAATCGGGTATTTTATTAAAAAACCCGGAGAATGTTTTGCAGATATTCGGAACATTTAAAACGCTGTTACGAAGCTCAATATATCTCGCTTTAATCTCGTCATAATAATTGTCTATAAGTCTTTGGAATAACAGATTTTTGCTGCCGCTTAAATTGGGTCCGGAGGGGGAATAAGAAACACTGCCGTCCCATTTCAGTCCCCATGAACCGTCCATATCGTAAAGACAGGGTATCCATCTTGTGCCGTTATATGTTGCCCATATCATATTTTTGGAAAGACAGTCATAGGCACTGATAAAATAAACATATATAAATGTATCAATTGCACGGTCAACATCGGTATAATATTTTATCGACTTTTTAAATTTATCACCGTCATTATTGATAAGAAAGCGGATAAAATTATTCATACTTTCAAATGCCCAGACTTCGCCGATTTCCTCATCATCTTCGGTTGAACAATACTCAATATCCCAACAATCCGCTTCCCAATTTGTTGTATCGGCAATTTCTTTTTGTAAGGCTGTTGAATCGGACCATCTTCCGCCGAAAAGCAATGCCTGATATTTGCTTTCGTCATCCATATCGAACATCCACTTATCCTTAGGAATATTAAATGTGTACAAGCCTAAAAATTTTCCGTTCAGGTACATTGTAACGGGAAAACCGTC
>JAZUIT010000002.1:0-1736 GCA_045642385.1 Acutalibacteraceae bacterium | reverse complement strand
GAAGCAAATGCAACTCCAAATCCGATACCGACAAATATCCCGGGAACATTCAAAATATTGTAAAATACAATACTCCACAAAACGCTCATTACAACGCCTGCTAAGATACCGAATACCAATTTATACTTATGTTTCATTTTTGTCTCTCCTTATCTTAAAACTCCGACCTTTTCCAAATCAAAATCAATGCCACTATATCAATGATCACGGCGATAGCGGTTATGATTCTGAATACCGTCAGAGGTATAATCTCAAAGCCATTCAAAATAAGATTGATGCATATCACAAGATTACCTGCTAATATGAGCCATCGTCCGATGCTTCTCTTTCGCATACCTTTTTCACCCTATTCAATATGTTTTTTGTTGTCGGTGTCTGTATCGTTTTAGTCTCGCCGTTAAACTCTTTTGAAAGTTTGTTCAGCTTTCTGCCTGCAATAAAAAGAAGAATAATCGAAATAATCAAACAACCCAAACCGACATAACCGATAACTGCAAGAATTTTTTCTGTTTTTGAGGCATTCAGCAGATTATTCAAATCTATGAACTCGCAAATAAAAGCAAACACAGCAAAGAATAAGCAAGCATATGAAATGTGCACACAGCGAAGTGCTGCCTTTTTGAACCGGGCGGTTTGTTCTTCGGTCAGGTACTCATCCTCTTTACACTCTGGAATAAGTTTGACGGATTTGAACGGATGCTTTTTATCATAGTCTATTTTCATATCGTTTCTCCGAAAATCTTCTCTGCGGTTATGCTCATCCTTTTGTCCACTTAAAGACCTTCAGGCATTTCGGATGTGAATACTCCGCCTCTCCGAATATCCAAAAAAGATCATCAGTATTCAGTTCGTTCACCGATACGCTTCTTTTTTCTGTTGCCCGGTCGCCCAAGCTGACCGTTCCGATCCAAATAACCCAAAGTTCTATGCTTTTATTTTCGGCCATTGCATTTTGAACATAGGAAAGCAAATCATCCGCAACAGTAGCAAAGTCGATACCGGTTTCCACACACATAATTGCCGGCTTGTCTGTAAACGGTTCTGCAAGACTGTTCGGCGAATCTTCAAATATGTTCAATATATGCTTTTCATCTTCAATAATGATCCTGTATCCCTGATCATCAATCCCTACAGACAACGGCGGCAGTTTTTTATCGCTTGCAATAAAACAATATAGACTCATGGTATCTCTCCGAACCGCAAATTACTCTATTTTCCTTTAAAATCTAAACATACCGTCAAAACCGTCTCCCCAGAGTAGTTGTTTTCTTCATCACTTTGAATCATATAGACAGAATGCTTTTGATTGATATATTCCGAATTTATTATATCATATTTTACAGTTTTTTCAACAAACCGAATATCTTTTCTTGAAAACCAAATACAACATATCTTAAATTGTGGCTGTCCTAAATACATAACTCTGATTAGCGGGTACTAATCAAATCCATGTTATGCCAGAAAGGAGTAAAGCGATGTATAATTTATGGTGAAAAACCCAGAGGACAGCCAAAGACAATTTGATGGATCAGGCAAATGCACTGGTGAAGAACGCACGGATCAAAGGCATCAAAACACGGGTACGCTATCTTGAATGCTTCGACCATTTTGCACAGTATTACGCAGATGAGGGGCACGGGCAGAAGAGTGCGAACAGTTGCGCAAAGCATATATACGGCTATGACGAATATATGAAAGAAAGCAAGCATTATCCGCCGTCTACCATTTGCTGTGAA
>JAZUIT010000001.1:0-2636 GCA_045642385.1 Acutalibacteraceae bacterium | reverse complement strand
AAGTGATGATTCAAAAATAATTGCACAAGATTATTTTGTAAGACTAAAAGCACTTCACAGAAATGACATTTTCAGAGGTTATACAACCTTAGGTCCTCACAGGGATGATTTATATATTGAAGTTAATGAAAAAAGTGCAAGGAGCTTTGCTTCACAGGGACAGAAAAGAAGTTGTGCTCTAGGTTTAAAATTAGCAGAAGCACATGTGGCAGAAGAACTGATAGGCGATAAACCGGTTATATTACTTGATGATGTTATGAGTGAGCTTGACGCAAGAAGACAGAGTGTAATTTTAAATCATTTTGAAGATTGGCAGATTTTTGTGACTTGTTGTGACAGGCTGCAAATTGAAAGATTAAAAAAAGGTAAAAGTTTTGAAGCAAAGTGCGGAAGCTTTACCGAGGTGTAAAAAATGTATATACATTTAGGTCAAAAGAAAGTTGTAAGCTTTGATGAAATAGTAGGTATTTTTGATTTAGATACAACTACTGTTTCAAAAATATCACGGGATTTTTTAAATAAAGCTGAAAAAAATAAAAAAGTAATTAATGTAAGTCAGGACATACCTAAATCTTTTGTTATATGTTCTGACAGCAAAGATGAAAAAATATATTTATCACAGATTTCAGGTACTTCTTTAATAAAGAAAAAATCGCAGAAAGGAAAGTCTGTAAATGAGTAACGAAATTGAAAAAAATAAAGAAGAATTAGAAGTTATGACCACTACCGTAAACGAAAGTTACGACGGTGATCAAATTCAGGTTCTCGAAGGTCTTGAAGCGGTAAGGAAGCGCCCCGGTATGTATATCGGTTCAACCGGACCCCGCGGACTTCATCACCTTGTATATGAAATAGTGGATAATTCAATAGATGAGGCTCTGGCAGGCTTTTGTACTGATATTTCAGTTGAAATTCTTCCCGGAAATGTAATTGCTGTCCGTGATAACGGTCGTGGTATTCCTGTTGATATTCACGAGAAAATGGGTATTCCTACCGTTACTGTTGTTCTGACAATTTTACACGCCGGCGGTAAATTCGGAGGAAGCGGTTATAAAGTATCCGGCGGTCTTCACGGTGTCGGTTCATCTGTTGTTAACGCTCTGTCTGAATGGCTCGAAGTTGAAGTTACAAGAAACGGAAATATTTATCATCAGAAATTTGAAAGAGGTAATGTGGTTTCAGAGCTTGAAATTATCGGTCATTCCGATGTTGACGGTACTTATGTTAAATTTAAACCGGATGCAGAAATTTTTAAAGAAACAACAGAATATGATTATGAAACATTGAGAAAGCATTTAAGAGAATCCGCATTCTTAAATGCAGGTCTTTCAATTACTCTTACTGATTTAAGAGGAGAGAAAAAGGTTGAAGAAATTTTCTGTTATGAGGGCGGTATAGGAAGCTTTGTCGATTATATAAATACTTCAAGAGGTCTTGCGGTATTACACGAAAAACCAATACATTTTTCTACTGTTGATGGTGACAGAAGTGCGGAAATTGCTATGCAATATAATGACAGTTATAATGAAATTGTACTGTCATTTGCAAACAACGTTCACACAATTGACGGCGGTACTCACGAAACAGGTTTTAAAACTGCTATAACAAGAGTATTTAACGATTACGGCAAAAAATATAATATATTAAAAGACGGAGATAAAAAATTATCCGGCGACGATGTAAGAGAAGGTCTTACTGCTGTTATCAGTGTTAAGCTTACGGAAGCACAGTTTGAGGGACAGACAAAGGGTAAATTGGGTAACACGGAAATTACCCAGCTCGTTTCTAATACGGTTTATAATAAATTAATGACATATTTTGAGGAAAATCCTTCTGTTGCAAAAGGAATTTTCAGTAAAGCTTTGGAAGCTTCAAGAGCAAGAGAGGCAGCAAGAAAAGCAAGAGATTTGGCAAGAAGAAAATCCGCTCTTGAAAGTAATGCTTTGCCCGGCAAGCTTGCGGACTGTACGGAAAGAGACCCGGAAAATACAGAATTATATATCGTCGAGGGTGATTCCGCAGGAGGTTCTGCAAAAGCAGGCAGAGACAGAAGATATCAGGCAATTTTGCCTCTTTGGGGTAAAATGCTTAATGTTGAAAAATCACGACTTGATAAGGTTATCGGCAATGACAAATTGATGCCGGTTGTTACGGCTTTGGGTACAGGTATCGGTGAAGATTTTGATATTAATAAATTGCGTTACGGTAAAATTGTTATTATGGCTGATGCCGATGTTGACGGTGCTCATATCAGAACTTTAATGCTTACATTTTTCTTCCGATATATGCGTCAGCTCATTGACGAGGGTCATATATATATTGCACAGCCTCCGCTTTTCAAAATTTCAAAGGGCAAACGCCACGAGTATGCTTTCTCGGATGCGGAAAGAGATGCTTTAATTGCGGAAATGGGCGGTAACTGTGATATTCAGAGATACAAAGGTCTCGGTGAAATGGACGAACATCAACTTTGGGAAACGACAATGGACCCGGAATTCAGAACAATCCTTCGTGTTTCATTGGAAGATGCCTATGAAGCTGATAAAACATTCTCAATTTTAATGGGTGATAAGGTCGAACCCCGCAGAGAGTTTATCGAACAGAATGCCCAGTATGTACAAAATCTCGATGTATAA